>JAJYCW010000049.1 GCA_021777995.1 bacterium | reverse complement strand
ATCCGCAATCTGGCTCTGCGATGCCGACAGGTTTTCTGCGCCAATACCTAAGTATTGGATGGTGGGGTTGAGGGTTTCTGCCTCAAAAGCACCAAGTCCTGCACGTAGCTGAGATACCTGCTGAATGGCGTTATCGGTAACCAGGATTGCGTTGCTCGCCCCGGATGCCGTTGTTACGTCGATGTTCGACAGGTTAAGACCAGCTACTGCGGTTGTTCCCAGCTGGGATGTCCGAATGTTACCAAGGCTAGCGCTAACGGTTTGACCCGCGTTGGCACCTACCTGGAACTGCAGGCTGCCGGAGGTTACGTTGGCCACAGCAACGGTGCTACCTGTTGCGTCGGTAAGGGCGCCTTCGGTAAGCAGCAGGCTGTTACCCAGCGTATCGGAAACCAACAGACCGCTGTCTGTGCTGGATCGGCCACCGGTGAAGGTGGAAACCGTGGTGGTCACGGCGCCGTTCAGCAGTGCATAGGCGGTAACGGTGACGGTAGCATTGAGACCAGCAACGAGCGTACCGGTGGTACCGGCAATGAGGTTTGAACTCTCATTCTCACTAATCTTAAAGTTAGCACCGTAAGTCTGTTGAGAAAGAACGATGACACCAGAACCATTGCCGCTGCTGAACTGGGCAGAAACGCCAGTACTTGCCGACAGGTTATTGATGTCATTAAGCACGGTCTGCACGGAATCGGAAGCCGAAACCTTGATCGACTGGCCGTTAATGACAATAGTACCGCCATTGTTGTTGGCCAATGTACCGCCCGCCGTTGCGAGCGTCGAGTTGACGGACGTGTAGGTTACGTTTCCAATTGCTATAGCACGAGTGGCGTTGTTGTTCACCTGAATGCTGAGGGTACCACTCTGGGTAGAGAGGTTGTTGAACTGGCTGCCAAGGTTGATACCGGCAACGTCTTTCGTGTCCATAATCGAGGCCGTGATACCAGAAGTTCCGTCGAGCAGGTGCTTGGAACCAAACTGCGTGTTCTCTGCAATTCGCTCGATAGAACCAACTGCCGCAGTTATCTGCTGTTGGTCTGCCTGCACGGCAACCTGGTCGTTTACACCGGTGTTAGCTGCGTGCACTGCCAGCTGCCGGATGGTATCCAAAAGACCACTTACAGATGAGAGGGCGCCGTCAGCAGTTTTAATGAGGTTATTGGCGTCCTGGCTGTTAGCAACCGCCTGATTAAGACCGTTGATCTGAGCCTTCAAACTTTCGGAAATAATCAAACCAGACGGGTTGTCTGCGGCCGAGTTAATCGCCAAACCGCTAGAAAGTTTCTGGATGTCGCCGGCTACCGTTCCACTGATGTTACCCAGGTTCCGCAACGCATCCATTGCCGTAACGTTGGTGTTGATGTACAGTCCCATATGTCTTCTGTTTCCTCCGTGAGGGGTTTTGATGCAACGTCCTGCTGCATCCCAGGTGAGTGACAGTAATGTCTAGAGTTACCTGATCCCCGGAGCCATGGCAGATTTTCCGGTGGCTCCATTCACAAACTATTCGTTCCATTTATTCAGGCATAAATAACATGCACTTTAAACTTTTAGAGGAATTTTGATATGAGTACTATTATTGTAATATAAACAAGTAATCTCCAAATTCTCCGTGCAATACTACCTGGCTGTCGGCAAAAGGCAACATCGGGAAAGTACACCAAAATGGCCGATGCCAGCACTATTTGCTGGCATCGTGACGTGGATGTGTGAGCAAGGCATGTTACCGCCGCTAGATATGGCAGGACTTTAGACCACGCTTCTCCAGGTATTGCTGATGATAATCCTCTGCTCGGTAGAACTCTGGTGCGGATTTAATCGCTGTGACTATTGGCCGCTTATATCGACCAGAATTCTGCTGTTCTGTTAGGGACGCCTCGGCAAGGCTCTGCTGATTCTCGTCAAAAGTGAATATTACGGATCTATACTGAGTTCCAACATCAGGCCCCTGGCGATTGAGCTGCGTGGGGTCGTGATTCTCCCAGAAGGTTGCAAGCAGTTCATTGTAAGTTACCAATTGCGGATCGTAGTGAACTAGCACGACTTCCGCGTGACCAGTAAGATCCGTGCACACATCGCGGTAAGTAGGGTTGGGAGTCTTTCCGCCTGCGTACCCAACCTCTGTTGCTGTTACACCCGGTACCGCGCGGAATGCAGCCTCTACACCCCAGAAGCACCCAGCGCCAAACATTGCTTGCTGCACGTTTACACCCTCCTGTTATTTGCCTTCTACATCAGTATTACTCTTTGTTGCTCGCTGATGTTCCTTAGTACCGTCGCCAGCGCTGGTTCTCGTGGTTGCACGGTTGCTAAAGCGGTCGACTACGTGCCTGCTCACCACCCGCACGGATTTGCGATCGAGATGCCCCATCGGAACGTCCAGCGTGGGGAGTAGCCCCGCAGCCTTTGAATACCCCAGGCGCTGCCCTGCAAAAACAGATCTGTGCCCCACTATAAGGTACGCAGTGCATGCACATAGTGCGCAATAGACACCGATGGGCCCACCCAGAATCTCCAGCCCCATAACCACCGCGGCAATAGGAGTGTTGGCAGCGGCAGCAACCAGTGCAATGAACCCGAAGCGTGCAAATAACTCCACGGGTAGGTGAAAAACAACAGCAAATGTAACACCTGAAGTCGCACCGATGAAGAACAACGGAGTAACGATTCCACCTACTCCGCCGGTTTTAAGCGTCACAGCAGTCGCAATGATCTTAACCAAAAAAGCAGTGAGAGCTAGGAAAGCCAAACTGTGAAGAAGTGCATGAGGATCATTGGTAAGGTGACCATGTAGCGCGCCAGTAATTATGGGAAGGCTAAGGGCAGCGTATTGCGGACCAAAAAGCCCATAGAGTGCGACTAGGAGTACGCCGCCTCCGACTGCTACCCAATACGGATGTTTGACAAATTTACTCAGGAATAAATCCACCTGACGCATCGTTTCAATGAGAATTAATGCGCAAAGTCCGAAAAACAGGCCACTTGTCAATGACAGCACAGTAAGGTCGGTGGGCGTAAGTTGTCCAAACACCTGAGCGGGATGCAACATGGCTGATAACGGCGGGGGAGCACCGCAGGTTAACTGCGCAACCACTCCCGCAACAATGCAGGGCAGCAGCACAGGATATTCGATTCGGCCAAGGTAGAGAACCTCAACGCCAAACAGCGCCCCAGATATGGGAGTGCCAAAGACTGCCGCGAACCCAGCCGCAACTCCCGTAATAACCAGCCTGCGTCTATCTTCATCCGAAAGCCGCAGGATGTCGGCAAGGGGACTGCTGATACCTGCGCCAATCTGTGCTGCGGGGCCTTCTTTACCGGTAGAGCCGCCAAACGTTAGCGTGATAAGGTTAAGAAGGAGACGAAGTGGAATGGCAGTCCACTGAAAACGACCGCTCTCTTCGTGGATAGCGTTGATTACCTGATCGGTGCCCTCTTCAGCAACGTACTCGCCATTGGCATTATGGGGAGACAACGTTCTGGCTATGAACGTAAGAAGAGGCAGGATAATGGGCAGCATCAGAAACGTGTAAAACCCTAATGAAGCCGCGTGGTTGCTGTATCCGATGAGAGTATTGAGTAAATAGAGATAAAGCTTTACGCCAAGTCCTGTGAGAAAACCCACCAATGCACCAAGGGTTGTCCATTTAAATGTGCTAAGTAACAGGACCGCCTGTTCGGTGTACCACCGTGCCTCAGAATGCAATTCTGGCGGTGCATCGGCCGGAAGCGGACTATAAGTTTCGACACCGGAGACCTCCGGACGACCCGGTTCGTCGGCATTCGCCAAGTTATTTCTCCTTGATCTGGGCGTTGCTTGCAGCAATCGCCTCTTGGAATTCTTGTGGACTCAGCCGGGCCACGGAGCCGTCTGCAAAAATCACCAATGGGAGCTGACGGCCGTGAAGACCTGCGGCGTCCTGGAACGAGCCGATCGTGTTGAAGACCGCTTTTGTACTTTCGTATGCAAAGATGAATTTGCCTGGGGCCACCAGTTTACTGAGCGGAACTGCAGCGGCATTTGCATTCATGGCAAATCCAGCTCCATCATGCAGCGGGGCACCAGGGATCTTTAACGGAGGATTTCCTGCAAGGCGTTCAAGGTTCGTCTCCCAGTTGCTTGCTGGCGGTAGCGTGTCATGATTATCGGTGAGGTAGAGCGATAGGGCAGCTCCAAGGGCATGCGCTGTAACAAGTTCTGCGTCTTCGTGCATGTCCACTTGCCGATGGTACCACTGAAATGCCGACGCAATGAGGAGCAGAACCGTGATTGGCAGAGTAAACATCCATGCACGGAGGCGCTTATGTTTTTTAGGCTGATCTAAATTATCCACATTATAGAATTATTGCACATTTGCAGTCATTGGTACTAGCGCGTATTGAATTATGCTGTTGCTAAATTAGCCAGACTAATTAACGTTTGAATAAAGTTTCATTTTGCCACGGTTATCTCTATGCTACTATATTCTTGGTGTGATTATGAATCTTGTAACGGGCGCGCCACTGTGCCTGAGTAGACTGGATAATGCTTATGGAGAGTTATGAAACTTTCGAATATGATGTTCTGGTTATCGGGTCCGGTGGAGCCGGTCTCCGTGCGGTTATAGCCGCAAGAGAGGCAGGTTGCACAGTAGGTGTAGTTTGTAAATCGCTGCTAGGTAAGGCCCACACGGTGATGGCAGAGGGTGGCGTTGCTGCAGCCCTCGGCAACATGACCAATCCAGATGGAACCAAAGAGAACGACAGCTGGAAAGTCCACTTTGTAGATACCATGAAAGGCGGCGCGTTTCTTAATAATTGGCGAACGGTTGAGATTTTTACAAAAGAGGCGCCAGAGCGGGTTTTGGAATTAGAGCAGTATGGTGCTGTGTTTGACCGCACTCCGGAGGGGTTGATCGCGGAGCGGCCGTTTGGGGGGCACAAGTATCGCAGGTTGAACCATGTTGGCGACCGTACCGGCCTTGAAATTATTCGTACCCTGCAGGACAAAGCCGTCGGCGTGGGTATGACGGTGCACATGGAAACCACCTGTACCAGATTACTAACCGAAAACGGCCGGGTTACAGGAGCCTTTGGATACTATCGTGACACTGGCAATTACGTTGTGTTTAAGGCGAAATCCGTGATACTCGCCACTGGAGGTTGGGGAAGGATGTACAAGTTTACATCCAACTCCTGGGAAGGTACTGGCGACGGGTTGATGATGGCTTATGAGGCCGGCGCTGAGTTACTGGATCTTGAGATGATTCAGTTTCACCCTACCGGTATGATCTGGCCGCCAGGAATGCGGGGAATTCTTGTTACCGAAGGTGTGCGAGGGGAAGGCGGCATACTGCGAAACAGTAAGGGGGAGCGGTTCATGTTCAACCCCAAGTATATGCCAGACCTGTATCAGGGGCAGTTTGCCGAAACTGAAGAGGAAGCTGCACGGTGGCTTGATGACAAACAAAACAATCGACGCCCGCCGGAATTGCTGCCCAGGGATGTGGTTGCGCGGGCGATTTACCGAGAGGTTCAGGATGGCAACGGGTGTGAACACGGTGGCGTGCATCTAGACGTTACCCACCGAGGCGAGGAGTATATCAAGCGTAAGCTACCTAGTATGTACGAGCAATTTCATGCCATGGGCGGCGTGGACATCACCAAGGAGCCAATGGAGGTCTATCCCACGGTTCATTACACTATGGGCGGTCTTTGGGTCGACCCCGAAACCTGTGAAACCAGTATTCCTGGCCTGTTCGCTGCGGGCGAGGTGGCGGCAGGGCTTCATGGCGCGAACAGGCTTGGTGGCAACTCACTATCCGATATTATAGTCTTCGGCAAACGGGCAGGAGAGCATGCTGCCGCGTTCGCAGCCAAAAATGACTTCGGCTCCATTAACCCGTCGCAAATCCAGGAGGAGCAAGAGTACCTCACTGAGCCGTTACATGCTGCCTCTGGCGAAAGTCCTTATGTCATTCATCAGGAACTTCAGGAGACCATGCAGACAAATGCGATGATCGCGAAGACCGAACAGACGCTGCTCGTCGCACTTGAGAAGATCCAGCAACTGCAGCAGCGAGCCAAGAACATCAAAGTAGCCGGAGATCGCTATTTCAACCCTGGTTGGCACGCTGCAAGGGATGTTCGGTTTATGCTGCGGACCTCTGAAATCATCGTGCGTTGCGCTCTTGAGCGACAAGAGAGCCGCGGTGCACAATGGCGTCTCGATTATCCCAACCGTGAGGATGCAACCTGGGGAAAGCTAAACCTTATTGCGAGCAAGGACGGGGACGCCGTCAAGATTGTCCATCGGCCGCTAGCGGAAATGCCTGCCGAATTAAAGGCGCTGTTTGAGGAGGGCAAATAGTGTGGAAAAAGTGACTTTACGTGTCTTTCGCGGCGACAAAACCGGTGGTGAGATGGTGACATATGAGGTGCCAAAGGTACCGGGCATGGTGGTATTAGACGCCATCCATCAGATTCAGAAGGAGCAGGATACCACTCTTGCGTGTAGATGGAACTGCAAGGCTGCTAAATGCGGATCGTGCAGCGCGGAGATTGATGGCAAGCCTAGATTGATGTGCAAAACAGCAGTTGACGAATTCAACGGGCAGCCGATTACCGTGGGTCCCATGCGTGCCTTTCCTCTGTTGCGCGACCTCGTAACGGATGTATCGTGGAACTTCAAGATGGCTGCTAAAATTCCCCCGCTTCAGGTTGTGCCAGAAATGGCGGGTAAGCCATTTGTGCTTCAGCAGGTAGACGTTGATCGAGTGCAGGAGTACAGGAAATGCATAGAATGTTTCTTGTGCCAGGATGTGTGCCACGTTATTCGTGAACACAACAGAAAAGATGCCTTCTTTGGCCCCAGACAAATGGTGAGGATCGCCGGTCTCGAGATGCATCCAGCTGATGGGATTAACCGACGTGAGCAGTTAAAGACGGAGGCAGGTGTGGGTATGTGCAACATTACTAAATGTTGTACGGAGGTTTGCCCCGAGCACATTCGCATAACTGACAACGCCATCATTCCGTTAAAGGAACGCGTTGCCGATGACTACTATGATCCAGTTGCAGGGTTGCTCAGGTCAATCGGCATCTTACCACGAGACAAAAAGGCACCGTTTTCGTCGGTTCCTAATGACAAAACTAAAATAGCCGAACAGGGAACTGGTAAGAAACAGGGTTAGCTGCACAGGGCATTTGTATTAGGGAGTTGTTCGATTGTGCGACTCCCTGTCTTTTGCCCCAAATGTGATATGCACCACAATCATCGGTACCCCCTTAGTGGCAGCTGTTGCCTTGCCAGTCTGGTTCCCCTCAACATTCTCGCGTGGGGTTGAGCGTGCGATGTGATTGGATGGCAGCATAACAGGATATGCGAGACGTTGGCGAGCTGAGCGGCCGGGTGCGGGAGCACTGACGCTAGATGACGGAAGATCAACGGGGACCAATCCCGCATTCATGCGCGCGAGCCCTCGCGCAAGTTGCGAAAGCGAGCTTTTGGGTACGCGAATGGTTAATTCGTTGCGCTGTAGCGTTTGGGCACCACTGTCGGGACTTATTCTGGAACCGCCAAGTTGATTGGCGAATGTGACTAACAGGTTTACAGCTGACCTCGTTCTAGGTACATTCATTGCAACTTGCACTGGTAAAGCCGAGACTTGGCTTGGTACGTGCCTATGATTGACGCTAGCTGCCAGTAGGGCCTTTCCTTGCTCGCTTTTAAAGAACTCTCTTGTAAGACGATCTGCTTCGGCGCTTGTGGGATCCGGTGAAAGACGTATGGTTGTTGTTTTTGCTAATAACACGGCGCGACCGTGCAGTGGCAAAACAGTTGGAGAAGCCACCCTGGTGTCCTTCAACACCCTATCACGATGCACAACTATCCCAGAACGAATTGAGGAGTGCATGGGCGCAGGCGACATTCTTACCAACACCATGGCTCCAGCCGCAGTTGCAAGGACCGCACCAACCACCAAAACGGGCTGCCAGGTAAGACGCGGGTTTCTGTGATCAACGCGAACTGGTTGCGCTGGTTCGCTGGCAAATCTTACGGCGATGTGCATAGGGGGTTGAAGCACATGCGCCTTTTTGATCAATACGGATGTGCTGGCCAACTGCTCCAATTCACCACTGCATTCGCGGCAATGCTCTACGTGCCGCCGAATTAGTGTCTTGCGCAAAACTCCAAGCTCGCCATCGAGGTAAGCTTTTAGCTCACCCTGAAAGCGGCTGCGGCACGAGGCAGATCTATTGTCTTCCGTGCTGTTCTTCATTTTTATTCTCCATCACTCGCAAAGTCCGTTAGAAGGTCCTTAAGTCTGCGCATCGCATTGAATAATCTGGATTTCACCGTGCCAATCGGTATGCCCAGAGAGTCTGCAATTTCACTGTAAGTTAGTTCCTGTAATTCATGCAGCACAACCACCTGCCTGTGTTCGTAGGAAAGCCCAAGAAGGGCTCGCTGAATTGCATCGCTTGTGCACGCTTGTTCCGCAGATAGTTGCGGATCATTCGATGACGGTGAGTGGATTACATCGTCCTGTAGCGGAAGCATCTCGGGTCTGTGTCGGCGCGTATGCTCAAGGCAATGGTTCATGGCAATTCGGTAAATCCATGTTGAGAGCTTGCTCGCACCCTTAAACCTCGTCATGCCACTGTGAATGCCAAGAAAGGTCTCTTGTGTAATGTCCTCGGCATCTTCGCGTGAGCCGGTAATTCTGTATGCCATGTTGTAAACCCTAGTTTCATAGAGTTTTACGAGGTGTGCAAATGCCTGTTCATCGCCCTGTTTAAGTTTGCGAACGAGCACACGTTCAGATAGACCGTCTGTCACCAGCGCGTAAGTTACCTTCCCACGTTTACGAATGCTGCGTTCCACCAGTATTATTGAAGTATTATGCATGATGGCCATGGCGGTCTGTTCGCTCGCTGCTAAATATGGGCAGTCTGGATACCTGCTGCTTTCATAATTATGTTGCGTTTACTGCTTGAATGGTTCAGCGCTTCGGGCGATTAGAGGCATACACGAGTACTTTAACCGACGTGAATGCGTCATAATAGTAGACCTTGACCTGCAGATTAGCTCGCTCACAACTTGGGGTGGCAGGCCTTAAGGATTGGATCCACGGGAGGTGGGTGGTGCGCAGAAGTTCCATTGTGCTGTTAAGTATTTGCGCAGTGATCCTGTTGGGCCTGTTGGGCGCCTATTATTTCGAGTCGCATACATCTCATGCACTCACCACGACGAGAGCCATCGCAAAAGTTCACCTGATGGAAGTCGCTGTTAAAAACAAGGACATCGGTTACATCATGAGTCAGGTGGATGACGCTCCCACAGTGCGAATCGCTCATATGAAAACGGACAAGGTGCGGCAGGTGTTGGCCAGTGCATTCGCGGCAATGCACTCTCCGCAGGCAGATGTACAGAATATCTCCGTAACGAACAACGGGCCAACAGTGGTTGTTTCTGGTGACCTAACTGTGAAGGACGGTGGGCCGGATTTTAGCAGTATTGTAAGCAGCGGGCACCTAACCCTTTATTATCACCGAGTTAACACGCCGGTTTTGTTCGGACTTTTTCACCAGTCGCACTGGCGCATATTTAGTGCGGACTGGAACGGGGACAACCCTAATGATTACGGCTCATATTGACGAAAAGGGGCGCTGCTGAAATTGGCAGAAAAGTTATACTCAGTTGACTATCAGGTTCACTCGTTCTGCTCGCACGATGGACGTTCAACTATCCACGCCCAATGCGCTCGTGCCGTACAGAAGGGCCTTGACGAAATTGGCTTTACTGAACATAAGGACTTCGATCCGTTCGATCCGGAGGTTGACTATTTCAATTATGATAGGTACCGCCGTGAAATAGACGAGGCACGCGATGAATTTGGAGATGCCCTGAAAATTCGCGCAGGAATTGAGATAGATTATCAGATCTGGTTTGAAGATAAAATCGCCGATTACCTAGAGAGCCATCCGTTTGATTTTGTTCTAGGCAGTGTGCATTATGTCAACCGCCGCATGATAATGACTGACGACTATAATCGTGGCCGCAGCCGCTTAACGGCGTACCGGGATTACTTTGCAGCCATTAAAGACTCCGTGCAGACAGGGCTGTTTGACGTGCTTGCTCACTTGGAATATGCGAATCGACGTGGGATCAGTGCCTGGGGGCCCTACGATCCTCATGAATTTGAGACTGAGCTGTTAGACCTCTTTGCCTGTATGGCACGCACGCCTATGGCGCTGGAGATCAATACCGCGGGGTTGCACCAGGGGTTGGATATTACCTATCCGCATCCTCGCACAGTTCAACTTTTCGCCCAGGCAGGGGGTGGCCGAATTAGTATCGGCTCCGATGCCCATCACCCAGACCAACTAGCGTATGCATACGAGCAGGCGGCGACTATCGCACGTGCTGCAGGATTTTCCCGCGTCTGCACCTGGAGTGATAGACAGTTGACCGAGGTGCAAATAGGCACGTGAAGGTTGCAATGCTGACTACGACGGGTTCGGACTGCGGGATAGCTGCGTACAGCCTTGCGCTAACTCGCAGCTTGGTAGACTGCTGCGGCATAGACGTGATAACTGTACCAATAACACCAGGTAAACAGCCGTTTCCTCATTACGAGGAGCAGGCGATATTGCTTAACGGTGCGGACATAGACGTTGTCCATATCCAACATGAGTACAGTTTCTGGGGCGGAGTGTTGCCCAGAAGTTCTTCGTTCTGGCAGATGCGCTACCTTATCAAGAAGCCTCTCGTGATGACTGCACATACGACCTATAGCGCGGCAGAAATGCTGCGGTTACCGACAGAACGTCGTATTCCTCAACGTTTGGTAAAACGTGCTTTGTTGCTCAACCGGTCATGGGTACAAAGTGTGGAGATAGCTCCATTTGTAACGGCCGTTACTATTGTGCATACTAAGGCAGCTCGCGACGCAATGATCCAGCGGGGGGCAAAACCATCCTTTGTCGAGGTGATACCAACAGGCATACCCAGCGCCGTTCCCGCTTCTCAAAATGGTGTCGGTTTCGTGCACAGTCATGGTCTGCAGGGTAAACGGGTTATTTCGCTGTTTGGGTTTATTGCACCAAATAAGGGTTACGAGCTTACGCTGGAACTCTTGCGATTGCTTCCTGCTGACATTAGCCTGGTTATTGCCGGTGGTCCTCGCAATGCCTCTATGCAGCCGTATGCGGATTTATTGCAAAGCGAGATCGCGGCGAGTGGACTTGCGGACCGTGTTATTATTACAGGTTACCTGGGTGAGGACGAGCTTGCCGAGGTTATGGCAGCATCGCTTCTGGTAGTTACGCCCCACACACAGGCAACAGGGTCCTATTCTGTGGCTTTACCCCTTGCGCACGGCAAGCCAATCGTCGCCTCTAATCAAGACTGCTTCAGGGAGATTGTTGAACGCAAGCCGTGCTTAGAGCTGTTTCGATCGGGTGATATTACAGATTACCTTCGCGCGGTAACCCTGCTACTAGATGATGGCGATCGACGACAGCGGTTAGGAAGGTCGGCAGCGGAATATGCCGAGGCAACGTCGTGGCCGAAGGTTGCTGAACGCACTGCCGCTGTCTATAGACGGGCGTTAGAACTTTGGTAGCCGGCCAGTACTCCTGAAAAAGATGCGAGAGCACTGGCCGCTAAGTTAGCTATTGCTAGCGTTTCTCAATGGCTGCTGCACGGGACTGAATCGCGCGTAGGCGCTGTGAGTCGAACTTTTGCCGCCGGTCAAAAGTATAGATTCCGTTCAGTTCCGGGTATACATCCGTCAACTGTGTATAGCAGTATCCAAACATGTCCGGGTTATCTAGTAGAATGTCACAAACGGCCTTAAACCGCTCGTAAAAATCTTCAAGAGTCGTGGGATCAGATCCATAACCCCAGGTACCGGTGCTGTTATCTCTCTGGGCTTCGGGTACCCATCTGAATCCACCAAATTCACTTACCCAATAAGGCTGATCTCGATAGGGTACGGAAATAGCGTGTCCACCCTCATCGTTGAGAAATGGCTTCCCGTTGACAAGATCCTGATGTCGGACCCTAAACTCCTCAAGTCCCTTCGCCCAATCTGGATTAGTAATGTAATCGTGCGAGTCGTATACATCGGCAAATGGCACCCGGTGCGAATACCCGGAAGCATCAAGCACGGGGCGCGACGTATCCATTGCCTTCGTGGCTAAGTACATACCCACCGTTACATCATCCAGCTCGACGATCTCATCTTCGAGGCGCTGCCAGGTTTCGTTTAACGGGCACCATCCAATGATTGCCGGGTGTGAGTAATCTCGTTCAATCGCCTCCAGCCACTGAGTGATGTATGTTGCGGTAGGCTTTTGATGGTTATTGTTTGGACCGTAGCCGCCACAGCCCCAGTCGCCAAACTCGCCCCAAACGAGATAACCGATCCTATCAGCATGGTAGAGAAATCGCTCTTCAAACACTTTTTGATGAAGGCGAGCACCGTTGAAACCTACCTCAATAGAAGTGCGAATATCCGATTCTAGCGCTGCATCGCTAGGTGCAGTCATTACGCCGTCTGGATAGTATCCCTGATCCAGAACAAGTCTCTGGAATACAGGCTTTCCATTCAGCAGAACCGCCTTACCATCAATAGCGACACTGCGCAGGCCAGCATAGGAATCGCAAGTGTCGACAAGCTCTCCATTGCGGTCACGCAGATTGAGCGTGATATCGTACAGAAAGGGGTTTCCCGGTTCCCACAACTTCAGGTGTTCGTCGGGTACCCTGAGGATGATCCTGGGAGCAAAGTCGACACCGGTCGCTGTTCGTGCTTCGGCGATCACATTCTCACCTATACGAAGCTGTGCGTCAATTGTACAATCGCGTGCACATCCGAGTAGTGGCAGCTCAAGATGGAAGCAACTAGCTGCCACATCAGGAGTGATGCGCGGCCGCTTGAAGGCAGTGGATGGCAATGGCTCGAGCCAAACGGTCTGCCAGATGCCCGTTGTGCGAGTATACACACACCCGTGAGGGGCGTATCGGCCAGACTGCTTGCCTTTAGCCTTGGGCTGGCGCCAATCGTCACGTGCACGAACAACAACTGTAAATTCCTGCCCCGGTAGTACATCATCAACCGGAACCGAAAATGGCGTGAAGCCGCCTCTATGGCGTCCAGCTTCCTTGCCGTTGATCCACACTGTAGCATCGTAATCGACGGCCCCAAAGTGCAGCCACAATGTTCCGTACTGCCACTCTTGCGGTACTGTAACAGTTCTTCTATACCATACTGCCAGCATGAAATCTTGGTGCTTCACGTTGGACAACGACGACTCTGGGCAAAATGGCACCGTAATTATCTGCGAGTACGGCGCATTAAGCAGGTCGCGCTGTATACCACTGTCGCCAGCGTCAATTTCAAATTGCCACGGACCGTTAAGGTTCAGCCATTGCGAACGAACGAATTGTGGCCTCGGATATTCTGGCCTAGGAAGGGACATCTTAACTCCTTGATAACGTGTTAGTTGCAGCCGGGGTTTATTTGTGTTCTATCCACGGGAATGCAGTGATTCTAAGTCGTGCCGCTCCCATTGGTATAAGCGAAATAGATGTGGTAGACCCAGTCGTTTGCGCTGGGCTAGAAATAAGGGGTTCAACCACATCCTCTGGATCCGCTTTCCATTGTGGGGCCCGTTGGGCAAGAGCTGTGAACTGAAGTGGGCAGTTAGCACGGGTAAATGGGTTGCCATGCGGCTTTACTGATCGGTGATGAACTGTGATGCCAACAGCATCACCTGCTCTATTTGTCAAAAGAGCATAGTTCCAGGGTGACGTAGGTAAAACGCTGAACCGTGGCCACTGTGCGGTGCCCGCGTACTGTTTCCAGTCTTCACCAATAAGCAGGCTAAGTGTGAGCGGGCCATAATTGACTGATATACTGTCTTTATTGCCCTTCCAATGGTGGTTAGTAATGCGCATAGGCAGGTTCAGTTCAATGCGGTCCCCATCGTGCCATTTCCGGTCAATTTGTATGTAGCCTGCCTGCGAGCGAATAGTTACCGCTTGGCCGTTCACTTTGATGGATGCGGCGTTGCACCAGCGCGGAATACGCAGCAACAATGGAAAGTCGGTCGGCCTTGGAAGTTTCACAGTGAACTTGACACCGGTGTTGAACGGATAGGAAGTTTCCTCATTGATTGTCGCAGTTACACCATTGCCCACCAGAGCGTGTACTACGTTAGAAGCGTAAAGTGATGCGCATAGGCCATGAGAGGGGGTAGCCAGCCATAGGTTCTCTGCGTAGTATGGCCATCCCATGCCGTAATTGTGTATGCAGCATCGGTATGTACCGCACGAGGCCGCATATTCCTGCATTGGCATGGATCCATCGTCGAATTGATTGAGGGTGCGGCCGCCCTCAGGCAGAGCAATTGAATTTGCAGCGGTAATGTAGTGCAACCCGTTCTGGTCGGCAGTTAATGCGGCAGGTAGCGAGTTAAATGCAATATCTTCGCACCTATCAGCCCATGCGGGCTCGCCGCTATAGGTCGTCAACATCTCAAAGCTACGCATAAGTTCCACTAGGCCGCAGGTTTCTATCCCTTGTCGCGGATCTGTATCCTGTGGCCTTACGTTTTCATCACCAGCAAAGCCACCGCCTGGGAATTGCCCGTATTTGCTCCTAATCTCGCGGTAGTCGCGTACCGTTGCCGCCATGTAGCGCGCGTCACCGCTTAGAAGCCCATATTCAGCAGGTTCTCTAAAGCCCTGCGCAAGATTGACGTTGTGCATGGTGGGAAGTCCATCAACGTAATCTGCAGAGTTCTGCTGTATTTTTTTGACCAGCGGAAGCAGGAACTTATCCCCTGTTCGGTTATAGAGCCAGTAAATACTGGCGATGTCGTCGCCCCATCGTACCGAGCCCCAGCCAAGGCTGAATGTTTTGGGTGGTGCAGCGGCTTGAAATCTGAAGTAGCGCGTGAGGAACCGTATGATGCGGGGATCATGGTTGTACTCGTAATCGGTACGTAACGCGTCGAGAATAAGCATATGCGGCCACATGTCCGGTAGGCCGTTCTGGGCAGTGCGCAGGTTCACCGGGCCAAACCACCCGTCAGGATATTGGTCGTTGATTATTCCGTCAATCCAATGTTGGGCATCATGAAGAATCGTTTGGTCATTTAGTACAATACCGAGCGCTACATAACCCCGCAGCCAATAACCCAGCTCCTCCCAGCCGTTGGTCGCTCCAGGGGTGACCCAGCCGTTACCCTTGTACTTGAGATATGGTGATATCTCTTCGAGATGGCCGGTCATTCCATTAGCCTCGTTTTTCAGCTGAATTCTCAACCAGCCCCGCGGCGTGATAGAACCCGGTGGTAACTTTAAGAATGCATCAGGCTGCAGGGGTGCCCTGTTATTAATGTACAGACCGCCAGCCTCACGAGGCGCTGCGGCGAAGAAGGTGGCCTTTGGCTTGTTGTGCGCGGCCAATGCGGTATTCGTCGAATAGACAATTGCAGTGCACCATACTGCCGCACATAGCGAAGCCTTAAGCAGGCGGTCTACAAACAATCGTTGCATAGTCCGTTGATCCTTGTTGAGCCTGCGGAACCTGTGTTGAACGATGGCTTCCGCAAGCTCATATCAGTGACTTATTTAATGTGGTAAGTACCACGGTGTGACAGAAAATGCTCGGCGCCATTCAGCCGAACAGTAGCATCTATGCCGCCTGGAAGAACGATCGTTGCGTTAAGCCGACCGTCGGCTGCATTCTTTTTGACGTCAACGCGAAGAATTCCGTGCGGCGTTGGCACCTGTGCATCTGCATAGTGAAGGTAACCCAAATTGGGTGCAATTGTAACCTTGCTATAACCTGCGCCTGTGGGTCGAATTCCAGCCACACGCTCGGTTAGCCACGCGGTAACACCGGAAGACCACCCGTGACAAAGGCTGACAAAATAACCAAAACCATTGTCGGCGCCAAGGTACTTGTGTGGGTGAACTTTCGGCCATGAAAGGTCATACCCTTCCCAGAAGGTGGTCGCACCTTCCTTTATCATTCCTCCCCAGTAATCGCGTGCGAACTTAAGTGCGGCCCCGGTATGCCCAGCGTCGCTCATCGCGAAGAGGACATAGTTATTGTAATAGGGCGTAGCGATCTGATTCCATGCGGGGCTGCCAGGAGCAAATACCTTGTGATAAATTGCCTCGGTCTCCAACGGGGTGGTGGCACCTGCAAATATCGCCATCGCATTATCCTGCCGCCTGTCGCTAAATGTGTTATCGCTTAGCAGGAGATGCGTTTGCGCCGCTTGCTGTAGCTTATTGGCTAATTGGAGGCAGTACTGTTCCTCTGACTTATTGTGCAGTACTTGAAATAGAAAAGCCGCATCCTTGAACGCGCGGATGTAGTACATCTGTGTTGCAGTTCGGGCAAGTGGCGTATCGCCGTTGAACCCAGGCGACCAGTCTACGTAACCCCACTCGTGAGTGAGGTCGGCAAAGAGGTTCTCTTTGTTGAGGTCAGTTAGCATAAACGCAATCATGGATTCCAGCAATTTGCTCTGCTTCGCGATGTATCGCGTGTCTCCAACACGCTTCTCGAAATCGGCAAGGCCAACAATCCATGCTGCGGAGTAACCTGGTATGCCATTGACGTGGGAATGCGGTAAAGCAGATGGATTACTGCTTCCTTGAGCGTCGTCCCGCAGCCGTTGCATCGTCTGCTCCATCAAAAACTTGTCGGCGAATACGTCGTCAATAACACGTCCGGATACCTGCAGGTCACCCATCCAGCGTGCACGGTCACGTTTGGGAGCGTCCCATATATCTTCTTGCATGCATAGGTGTGCGGTGTAGGCTCCGGTGTACCAGATTTTATTGAGCAGGGGATCCGAGCAGCGAAAAGCCCCCTTGTAGGTGACAGGATAATACTTGTCCTGAAGCATTACACGAACACGTACCGGACCCGTACCAGGTGTCTTGGTAAAAATAAGATGGGCGAACCTAAACGCGGACCATGGAGTATCGGCCGGCACCTTTCCTTGACCGTGAAGATTTGCGTAGCCATGCCAGGGGCCGTGTAGAGCTTCACCTAATGATTCGCCTGTACCCACCTCAACAGATGTACCGTTTGGCGCCTGGACTTGAATACGTCCTGCCATTTCCTGCCCGAAGTCAACAACGATCTCGGGTTTAGCATTAGCGGGCATGCTTACATCAAAAGTGCCCCTGGATGGTTGGATGTGCGTGAAAGCCGAGACAAACGGAGAACGTGGATGAATGGCCCTGGGAGCTACATTAAACGTGTGGAGATAAGCTGCCCGCATGCCCGGCCAGCCCTGAAGCGGCGAACCGCCCCACGGGCCGCCACCCACCTTAGCCTCGAATGTTGCGTGCGGCCAGTTAGAGGATAAGTTCGCGTCGACCTTCCATGAGGCATCGTCTGATGCGCCATCGTGAGCGCGCCACGTGTTACTGGACCCCACAATAGTTTTGAGGCCGGAGGTAATTGCCAAAAGCACGCCCGCAGCACCACCTGAATTGACCGCTTGTACAGCAATCACGTTGCGCCCGGGCTTGAGATATCGTGACACTGGTACTACATGTACATTTTGCCACGGGTTACCCTGGCCGTCGGTTTTTGGCGCACTGGTAACAGGCACACCATTGATGAAAAGCTCAAAGTAGTCGTCAGCAGTTACGCGACACACTGCATTGGCCGGTACTTTTGAAAGTTGAACCGACGTCACGAATAGTGCAGTCTGGTTGTCCTTTGTCGCGTTAACCCATATCCAATCCGCGTGTGGCTGCAGTCCTGGCTTTCTGCCATGGTGCGGTATGGCCCACCCGTAAGTTGGGTCTAGTGTAGGCGGTTTGTGTTGATAGATGGCGTGCATGAATTGCGGCTCCGTGGGGTGCTAATGTCTACCGATCGTTTGGCATGAAATAACCACTGAATTTTAGCATAATTCAGTGGTTAAACTCATTAAATAGCAGCATTGATCCGAAACCTTAAAGCGCATTCATCCAATAGAGCGGAGCGCAATTTAGAACCAGATCTGCCTCTTGCACCTAGTGTTTCACCTTGACCTAAGCGCTATCGGCAGGTTGCGAAACTACCACTCACGCGTGACTAGGGTTTGAAAATGTGCAGTCGTATGGCGGCAATCACCAAAATGCCGCCTATCAGCACCAGCACTATGGCTGCCACAATACGTGAAACCTTTAAAATGCTGGTGTTTTCAGCCCGCGGCGGCGGCAATACACGGATTACATCCATTACTTTTCGTTCAAGGTGCGCAGGCGGTTCGGCATTGGAGGCGATAAGGGATCGTCCGGTGGCCCACGCAGACTCAAGAGCATTCATGGCAGCCTGGCAATGTTTGCAGGTGCGTAAATGTCGGCGTATCATAGTTGAGATTGAGCCTGGGAGTTCACCAGAGCGATACGGCAGCAGCCGATTTTGTATCCATAGACACATCATGATAATTTGGTTACCTCCTGGTCTCTTCAACGGTTAGAACCTTTTCGAGCTGCATGAGTGCGCGGCGAACGCGTGTTGCGGCTGTGGTTAATGGTACACCAAGTACCTGTCCAAGCTCCTTGAATGTTATCTGCTCCTGCAGCCACACCACGAGTGCCGTACGAAGTGTGGGGGATAGGTTCTGCATCGCCTGCTGAGCTTTAGAGATTTCGTCGTTTTTGATAGACCTAGCTTCCGGTCCTTCTGCGGTGCTTACGAGTTCGTCCGTCAGCCCTCCGTAGTGCAGATGCCGTTGCTGTGACTCGCGCTTCTTCCCAAGGTTGATACACGTGTTTGTGACGACCCTATAAAACCATGGCGAAAAGGGCCGGTCACCCGAGTATTTTCCCAACTGCTGGTAGGCACGAACAAAGCATTCTTGCGTCCAATCCTCTGCGTCTTCCCGATTACCGGCTGTGCGAAGACAGATACGGTACACCGAGGACTTATAACGTTGAAGTAATATCTCGAAACTTGCGCAGTCGCCATTTGCTGCTCGCTCTGCGAGCATCTCGTCCGATGGCAGTGCCAACTCGTTTCCCTCCGGCTCGATTGGTTATCACTGTACAATACACAATCGTGCGATTACTTTATACATTGATGCAGAAAAAATCATCTACCACCTGAATTTGTTAGCGGCGGCCACAATGGAGTGACCGTACTTCCATCGGTATGTTACAAGGAGTTAGAAAATGAAGCGACTGGTAGTACTTGTCTGCGCTATCTGCGTTTTGACGCTTGCCGGTTGGTCAATGAGCCGTGCGCATGCGCAGGGTGGAATGATGATGCCGAAAGTGCCGAAGGCCGTGAAGAACGTGCAGAGACAGGTTATGGCCATAAAGGCGAAGGCCATGAAGGCAGGCAAATACAACTGCTGCCTCAAGCACTCGTGCAACTCATGCGCCATGATGATGGGCATGTGCCCATGCGGCAAAATGGCGGCGATGGGCAAGCCGGTGTGCAATGAGTGCAAGGGCGGTTGGTATGCTGGCGATGGTCAAATCCCTGGCCTTACTGCCAACGACATCAAGACAATGCCTCGTGGAATGAAAATGATGGGCCACATGCACGGCAAGATGTAGGTAGCCGCGCATTATTACATTCTGCTAGCGTCGGACGGCATTTAGTCGCCGGCGCTAGCGAGCGAGATGTTTGTCGAGGAATCGAGCCGCCATTGCCTCGAAAATTCCTGGGTGCTGACCATTCAGGAAGCCGTGAGGGGCTGCCATCACTTCCAGCATGGTGGCGCTGACCCTATCTGCCGTCAGTGCCTTCGCGAGGCGAATGGACTGAACCACAGGAATGAGCTCATCGGCGGATCCATGAATAATAAGAAACGGAGCCGCTGTTGGTGAGACATAGCTCATGGGCGAACTCGATTTGTAAACCTGCGGACTGTGTACTCTGTCCCCGTTAAGAAACATGCTTAGCAGCGAGAGGCCACCGGGTGCAATTCCGCCGTCTGCGGGGAGCGACGTAAAATCTGTTGGTCCATAGAAATCCACAACGGCTTGTACACGACTGCTGTAGTTCGAAAGCGGCAGGGATTTGTTGCGCGTACCGCGCAAACCCAGCATAGCAACAAGGTAGCCGCCTGCCGAGTCACCAACTGCGCCAAACCGCGTTGGGTCAATACCGTATTGCGTTGCGTGGGCACGAAGGAATCTGACTGCAAGTTGCGTGTCGTCTAGCTCGGCAGGATAGTGCCATTTAGGCAACATTCTGTAGTTGATTGATGCTGCGACGTAACCATGGTGCGCCAGCTGCTGAGCAAATCCAGAATAGAACGACTTATCGCCGGATATCCATGCACCTCCATGAACCAGGACAATACATGCGTGTCGCGCAGTAATATCGGCGGGCAGGTATATGTCCATGGTCTCTTTAACCCCGCCATTTTCCCCGTAAACCACATTCATCAACAAGTTGTGAGCTGCCGGCAGGTTACCTTCCTGGGCATACGCCCCAGGCACCAATGTAAACATCAACAGTACTGTAACAAAAGCAATTTTGCCTATCTTCATTCTAACTCTCCGCTGGTTTATGGAACTGGCATCGCCCCGTGCTGATCCTCACCACAAGATAAACTCGCGTGATTTCAATATGGCGCTGATGAGCACGGATTCGCCAGCACTCGGCACAATTACGAAAGTATGAGTGCTTTTAGATCGCTATGGGTACTAGTGTGAACTATCTGGTGGCAGTAAGTGCTCATCGAAAAATCGAGCCGCCATTGCCTCATATATACCAGGATGCATGCTGTCAAGAAAGCCGTGTGGGGCTCCGGCAACGGCAAGTAACGTTACGTCATCCTTGTCTTTAAACAGCGCCTTCGCAAGGCGCAGCGACTGGTCAAATGGCACCAATTGGTCCGATGAACCGTGAACAATTAGGAACGGTGCCGCATGAGGATTTACGTAAGTAATGGGTGAGCTTGATTTATAAAGAGCGGGATCCTGGGTTTCTGTGGAATGCAGGAACGCGTGCACTATTGCCACACCCTCCTTGGGCAAAGCTGTGGTTTTAGGATTGATAGTAAAATCAGTGGGACCATATAGATCGAACACTGCCTGCACCCTGCTGCTAAAGTTTGATAAGGGTAGTGATTTGTCCCGGGTACCGCGCAAGCCAAGCATTGCAACAAGGTATCCACCTGCCGAGTCACCTACCGCTCCGAACTTGCCGGAATTTATGTGGTACTCCTGTGCGTGCGCCCGTAGGTACCGCACAGCAAGTTGCGTGTCATCTAGTGCAGCAGGATAGGGCCATTTGGGAAGCATGCGGTAGTTTATAGAAGCAGCGACGTATCCTTGCCTGGCAAGTTCTGTAGCGAAGGTGGCATAGTATGATTTGTCGCCAAAGAACCATCCTCCCCCGTGAACCAGTACGACGCAAGGATAAGTACCAGTGGGGGCAGGCGGCAAGTAAACATCCATGTCCTCCGGCACCCCTCCCGTAGTTCCGTAAACTACATTGGCAAATGTGGGTAAAGTCGGTGACGGTTGAGCGGCACGTGCAGTGAGATTAGTCGAGGATAGCAGCATGCAGGTTAACCAACAGATTGTAAGGGTATGAGATTTCACGGTGCGTCTCCAGCAATGAGCCGTTTGAGTAGTCTAGATAAATGTACTATAGTTTCTACCGCGTAACCTTCAAAATATGCAACATGACAGAGTGTGGTTTGGCTACGGAACACTTCCTGGTCTCCTGCAGTCGGGTACACTAATATTCAAAAGTAGCACTATAAGGGGCATAGGAATGTCAAGCAGCTGGCAGCGTGCGATTATTGTTGGTGCTTCCTCTGGAATTGGTGAAGCGCTCGCCAGGAAATTAGCTCAAGAAGGTTGCACCGTTGCCTTGGTTGCCAGGCGCGAACAGGAACTGATTCGCATTAAAGAGGCCATCGCCGCTGTTGGAGGCTGTAGCACGGTGCCCCGCACCTATGTTCACGATGTAAATAATACCAACGCTGCAGCTAACCTGCTAAACGAAATTGCTCATGATCTAGGTGGTCTAGATCTGTTAATCTACTCGGCTGGGGTAATGCCGTTGGACCCTGACGACAGTTACAACACTCCTGCAGATCTATCTGCCATTGCAGTAAATGTGAGTGGTGCAATTGCATGGTGTAATGCGGCGGCAGAGCGGTTTTACAGACAGCAACGTGGAACCATTGTAGGTATTTCATCTGTTGCAGGTGACCGCGGCCGTCGTGGCTTTCCGGTATATTCTGCGACGAAGGCCTTCATGGATACTTACCTTGAGGGAATCCGTAACAAGGTGGGCCGTTACGGTGTAAAAGTTGTGACAGTCAAACCCGGCCCGGTCGATACTCCGCTCGTAGAGGGCCTCGACAAGAAGAAATTGCCCATGCTCATAACAAGTGATCAGGCTGCGGAAATGATTTTGCATGGTATGGTGCGCGATGGTGTGCTATATGTTCCAGGAAAATGGCGGTTAGTTATGTGGTTGGTGCGACATGTACCTTCCTTTGTATTTAAAAGGCTAAATGTATGAACGGTGCAAATGGTTTTCTGCTACCAATAAGCAGGCTAGAAAAAGTTCAGTCTTGGGGGATGAATAGGGAAGTCCTAGCTTATGTCTACCGTCCTTCAACCGTGGAGGGGTTACGCGAGGCTCTTGTCGACGCAAGGAACGCAGGGCGTAGTGTTGGCCTGCGTGGTGGCGGATGCAGTTATGGTGATGCATCGCTTAACGCAGAGAATGTCGTCCTGGATTTGACCCGGATGAACCGGATACTGAAATGGGATCCTGTTAACGGAATTATTGAAATTGAGCCAGGTGTTACTCTGCAGCGACTGTGGCAGTACGTCATTGGTGATGGTTGGTGGCCGCCTGTGGTATCGGGCACGATGTTCGTGACCATGGGAGGCGCTGTGGGGATGAACTATCACGGCAAGAATAACTACAAGATGGGCCCTGTTGGTGAGCATGTACTGGAATTCGATCTGTTACTTGCCGACGGTAGTGAAATAACCTGTTCACGAGAACAGCGTGCTGATATTTTTTACGCGGCAATAGGCGGATTTGGAATGCTTGGCTGCTTCACAAGAATTGTCATGAAGATGAAACGCGTCTATAGCGGCTTACTTGAAGTAGATGCCTTCGCCACTTCGTCATTCTCGGAAATTGCGAGGGTATTTGAGGAGCGAATGGCTGAAGACGACTACCTTGTAGGGTGGATTGACTGTTTAGCCGGTAGCCGCCACAGTGGTCGGGGTCAGGTTCACGCAGCACGATATCTCCACGCTGGCGAGGATCCCAATGCCCATCAAACACTTCAGGTAGCCTATCAGGATCTACCTGATACCTTGTTTGGCCTGGTGCCGAAGTCAATCATGTGGCGCTTTCTCAAGCCCTTCTCTAATGATCCGGGAATGCGGTTGATTAACTGGGCGAAATACATGGCAGCTGCCACCATTGGCAATCACAAAACTGTACGGCAGTCTCATGCTGCATTTGCGTTCCTACTTGATTATGTTCCTAACTGGAAGCTGGTTTACCTACCAGGTGGCCTTATACAATATCAAACCTTTGTGCCTGCTGCGCACGCTGCGGCGTGTTTCGATGAGCAGATGGCGATCTGCCGCAGATTCCGTGTGTATCCTTGGCTGGGCGTGTTCAAACGGCACCGAACGGACAATTTCCTGATGACACACGCGGTGGACGGATATTCTCTCGCGCTTGACTTTCCAGTTCGCCCGCGGCACGCGACCAGGTTACAGCAAGCGGTAGAGGAGATGAACCGCGTGGTGCTGGAAAGCGGTGGCCGCTTTTACTTCGCGAAGGATAGTACACTCACTCGTAATGATGCAGTCGCGTACCTCGGCGAGGAAACCGTGCGAAAATTTCAGGTGCTTAAACAGGAACTCGACCCAACCAATCTCTGGCAAACGGATCTCTCCCGCCGGTTGTTTGATACGTGGTACAGCGACACTGCTCATCGTCCAGCATTGCAGGAAACTCGATGAGTCTTCTGGGTGCAATTGTTGAGGCGATGCGACCACGGCAGTTTACTAAAAACCTGTTCGTGCTCGCTGCGCTACTCTTTGCCGACCGTTTTCTACATATTGCCGACCTGATTAGGGCAGGTCTAGCCTTTCTTGTTTTTTGTGTCGCAAGCAGCGCGATTTATATGCTGAACGATATTCTAGATGCGGAGAATGACCGGCGGCACCCAATAAAGTGCCGTCGGCCAATTGCTTCTGGACGGTTACCCATATCCGTAGCCTGGACAACGGCTTTCCTGTTGTGTGCAGTTGCTGTAGGGGCGGCTTTCGTACTTGGTGGCGGATTTTCAGGCTGTGTAATCACCTACCTGGCTCTCCAGGCACTGTATTGCGTGAAATTGAAGCACATAGTGCTTATCGATGTTTTCACGATTGCTGCAGGCTTCGTACTTCGTACAGTGGGCGGTGCTGTAGCAATCAATGTTCCATTTTCTCATTGGCTGATTCTATGTTCGCTGCTACTCGCACTGTTTTTAGGGTTTGGTAAGCGCCGGCAGGAGATATCCGTATTAGGCACGGACGCAGGTCAGCATCGTGGAACGCTCCATGACTATAGTATTCCGTTCCTAGATCAGCTAATCCTCATCCTTGTAACCTCAACACTTGTCTGCTACGCCGTCTATACCATACAGTCACAAACAGCAAGGTTGCATCCCACATTATGGGTCACGGTACCTGTAGTACTATTTGGCCTGTTTCGGTACCTTTACCTGGTCTACCAAAAGGGGTGGGGCGGTGCACCGGAAGAGGCAATATTAAAAGACAGGGCGCTGCAGTTTGTATTACTGACATGGGTGCTAGTCGTAGTCTTCGCGTTTCGGGTCACATCCGTCGCTCACCATTAGGATGTTGTCTAAGGTACAATATAAAATCTATCGAGAATATAAGTTGTAGCAATTGCAGGCAATTGCTGTTAAGGTTCTCAATCTCTTTGCCATAATGTTGATTGTGTGAGGTTTAGAGTACCAAAGATGCCCCTAACGGGTTTGTATCTTAAGGAGAATGCATGGCGACCGGCAATCTCGCTGTTTCAATAAAAGGCGTTGGAAAGTCCTACCGAATAGCCCATAATCAGGTGAGTCACTTTACCTTGGCCGAGGCTATTCTACATCGAATAATGCATCCGCGCGGCAATGTTTCACGAGAGATCTTTTGGGCACTTCGCGACGTGAGCTTCAACGTATCGGAAGGCGAAGTGGTTGGTATAGTTGGACGCAATGGTGCTGGAAAATCGACACTCCTTAAAGTACTCAGCCGTATTACTCCGCCTTCCGAAGGCGAGGTCAAACTTTATGGGCATGTTGGCAGTCTACTGGAAGTTGGCACAGGTTTTCATCCTGAATTAACCGGCCGGGAAAACATCTTCCTTAATGGTGCGATCCTTGGGATGCGTAGAAGCGAAATTCAAAAGCAGTTTGATGCAATCGTGGATTTTGCCGGTGTTGAAAAGTTTATAGATACTCCCTGTAAGCGGTACTCCAGCGGTATGTACGTGCGTCTTGCCTTTGCGGTGGCAGCTCACCTACGCAGCGAAATAATGATCGTGGATGAGGTGTTGGCGGTGGGTGATGCAGAATTCCAGAAGAAGTGCCTGGGCAAAATGCACGACGTCGCTAGTAGCGGTCGAACAGTTCTTTTCGTCAGCCACCATATGCAGGCGGTAAGATTGTTGTGTACCAGAGGTGTGGTGCTTCGGCGTGGTGGTATTGCGTACGATGGGGAAGTGCAGGGTGCCATAAACGCATACCTCGCGAGCTTTGCGACCGAGGAGATTGCGGATATCAATCCCGACCTTCGGCCCGGTTCTGGCGAATTTCGGTTCTCTAGGGTTTGGTGCGAGCAGGGAGTTTATGGGCCTGCGGACGAGAAAACAATCCGGTTTACAATTAAGCACAAAAAGAATCGCATAGGAAGAATGTTTATTCGCGCACACATTTTTGACGAAATGGGCTTTGAGGTAGTGCGCTGTGACGGAAGGTTAACAGGCGGATGGTTTGAGGATAGCGATGAGATTGAGGGTGCACTCATCGTTCGAACACCATGGTTTAAGCCTGGCGACTATCGAGTAGAATTTATGTTAGGTTCCGCTGGAATCATCGACAGGTTTGAGAATGCCACATTTATTCACGTGTCTCCTGTTATACCGTACCCTTACTCTGCACCCGAAAACGAGGCGATTGGTGGCGTGACTTTCGCGGATTTCGAATGGGATGCCTCAACACTCGTGGATGACAGTGAGGGCAGAGCCGTCGCCGTTTAATTAGCGATGCATATTCCGGGTCACCGCGCGCAGTCCTGATCTGAGTGTTGTCACTGTTAGTTTATGGAGTGGAGAGCTTGACTGTGAGAATCGCGGTTACGTGTGGCACCAACTTCGGCGGGGGCGGTTTGGGCCAACACCTTAAATTGGTAGTTGAGAAAGAAGATAGAGCCAATCCTGGCCAGGTCACCTGCTATTGTTACACCGGCAACGGTGATCGACGGTGCATTGAGATCAAAGAGACCTCTAATGTTTGGAGGCAGGCAGGCAAAATCGCCCGATATTCACCAGGCTGGCGCAGTTATTTAGCGTGCGATCGATTTGATACTCTCACTGCGCGCGACCTTCGGAAGTTCGATCGAGTGGTTGGCTTTGTAGGACAGTGTGATAAGACATTGAAGACTGCACGCAGGCTGGGTGCATCACACCTCGTGGTTCACGCTGTGAATAGTCACGTTGACAATGTGCGCCATCTGCACGCCCTGGCGCGAAAGTCCACTTCGATTGAAAGTCCATGGCTGAACGCCGCGCAGGCAACCAAAACCCGCAGCGAATACCAGATTGCGGATGAGATTGTGGTTGCCTCAGAATACACACGTCAAACATTCCTCGAGCGTGGGTTCAAGCCAGAGTCCCTTAGTCGCATCTGGTTGGTTCCAAACGAACGCTTTAAGCCGTGCGATTCAGTGAGTACTCATTCCACCTTTAATGTCGTATATGTTGGCTCCATTACGGTAGCAAAGGGTGTGCCCGTACTTCTTGAGGCGTTTGCGAACCTTCCAGATCCTGATTATCGTCTCACACTAGTAGGTGGGTATACTTCCCCCGGTATGCGCAAGTATGTTACCGAGAGACTGGCCAGGGACAGCCGTATAACGCTTGCTCCTGGTGACCCGCTTCCGCATCTCATGCTTGCAGATGCGTATGTGCACCCCAGTTGGGAGGATGGTTGGGCCTACGCGGCAGCAGAGGCGCTTGCGTGCGGAGTGCCAGCAATAGTCACAGAAGATACTGGCATGAAGGAGCTCATAGACGAAGGCGTAAATGGCTACGTGATTCCAACTGGACAGTGGGAGCCAATTCTCGATAGGTTGAAGTCTCTAGCTTCGAAACCGTTGCGCGGGTTTACTCCGCCGCAGTATCACAAAGAGGTCTACTAGGGTTCACATGCTTCAAGGTTCATTCGCTTTTTAAACAATGTGCCAACAAGGTTATCTTCGGTGGTGTTGTCTGTGTGTCCACATTAAGGTCTGAGTGCTGTGGCCAATTTTCATCATGTGAGATCAAAGGAGCCAGATAACTGGCTGCATTCCGAAACTTTGCGCTGCCAAATCTGGTTCGACGTGCAAACGCCATGAACGCCCGCTCAATCTTATTCATAGGTCAATGAAGATTGGCATTCACGCATAGAATACAGGCACAATGCTGCTTAATTGTAAAATGTGGGAGGTGCGACACCCGATCGCACTTGCCAAAACGGTGCCGTTCGGCTATAATCAAGCCGAAATTTCGGCTTAAGAGCCAGGAAGGCTCTTGAAGGGAAAGTGTGCGAATGTTTTGTACCGCATGTGGCACTCAGAACGGCGACGATGGCAGGTTTTGCAAACAGTGTGGAAAACCGTTGGAGCGACCAGTAGATGGTGCTCATGAGGAAACGAACCCAATCTTGCTCGAGCGTGCCTATCAGGCACGACGGGACGGGCATCTGGATCGCAGCCTTACGATCTGCCGTTTAGCTGTTGACCATAATGACAAAGACACTTCGGCATGGTCGCTTCTCGGCCAAATCTACGAGGAGATGGGAAAGACCGAGGAGGCATTAAACGCCTACGAAAAGGTGGTTGCGCTTAATCCTGGCTCAATTGCAGATCGGATTAAACTTGACGAGCTTCGTGGAGAGGCGCCGCCTGCGAGCGAGCGACCGCATGTGTCTCTCGCGTCGCCCATCCCACAGAGTTCTGGGCAGCAATCCGCACCACGGTACGTGGCTGCATCGCTAGTCTTCTTGGGCCTTGCGATAGTCGCTAGCGCCATCTATATCACAAACAGGCCCATTCAGGTTACTGCTCCCACTGCACCGGGTAATGTCGCGAGGAATAATACAA
>JAJYCW010000167.1 GCA_021777995.1 bacterium | reverse complement strand
GTGCATAGTCCTGTGCGTTCTTGAACTGCTTGCATTTCCCGTAGGCACAGCGCTGGGAATCTACGGGCTCATTATCATGTTTAATGAAGAGACGACTGCGTTATTGAATGCCAACAGGATTTATTAAAACGACATGAGTCACCACACAGGGGAGGCTGGGGTACCTGCAAAAACACTCGGCGGGTGATGTCTGCGCGATGTAATGCAGGGTGGTTCCTGAATTAGCCGCGGTGGTTCCGAGGCCCGGGTCCCATTGGGTACATGGCTATTACACGCCTGCAAACTAGCGGGCAGGATGGTGCCACTTGTCGGTTTCTACCCACATATTTGAACAAGCGAGGTTTAGAAATTGACAACGTCCGTTGCTACTCACATACGGATTTTGGCACTGCTGTACCTCGTTTTCGGTACCATTGCTTGCGTGGTATCCTTAAGTATCCTGGTGCTGTGCAAGCTGGCAGCAACGCCGATGCACCGAACCGAAGCAGAGTTACACACTCACACCACTACGATGGTCGCAGTACAACCTGGTGACGAACCTGGATCCGCAACGCAGCTGACAAGACTGAGCAACGTAGTTTTTGGCGCCGTAGGCGCGGCAGCGTGCTTCGGGTCAATTGTAGGTGTCCTCGCAGTGGTGTCCGGGATCGGGCTGTTACGTCACTCGTCGTGGTCTATCCCCATATCCTTTGCGGCTGCCGTTGGCTTCCTTCCATTCATACTACCGGGTACAGCGTTGGGTATATATGCCCTGGTAATTCTATTCAATCAAGAGGCTGTTTCTTTGCTCAAAGATTAAAGCAGGCTCCATAATCGTTCCGCCTAGAGGTTACAATGAAGATCACTGTTGAAACACACCTTCGGCTTGTCGCCCTGCTCCTTCTGGCATTTGGCACACTTAACGTTTATAAGACATGGCAGTTGTACCAATGGGTGGTGCCACATCTTGCTGCAAACAACGTCAGGTTTCCACCGATAACTGTTGAGACAAACGGATATCCCAATTCGACGATGCCTTATGAAAACGGTCCTATCCTGCAGCCGCAAGATCCTAGATTTATTGTGAGTGGACCAGCCCAATATATGCTGCCACTCTTGTTCATATTCTTCATCACTATGTTTATGGCAGGTCTCAGCGCGCTAATAAGGCGGCGCATCGCGAGGTTATTGGTCACCGGAGTGTGCATAGTCCTTCTCGTATGCACACCCTGGGGGACTGCACTAGGAATTTACGGCCTAATCGTAATGAACGACGACCAAACCCAACTATTGCTACGTTAGGTACCATACCCAGCGGGCTCCTGAGTTTGCAAGAATAACACATTCGGGTTTTGGTTGGGGCAAATTGAGCCTGCTCGCGGACCCGTGTTTTCTGGCCAATATCGATTTCAACCACCAACCCGCGTACGGCATCTGCACTTGCTACTTTGAGGAGATTAGCGCGAGCCCGAAGGAGGGAGCGTCGCCAAGGGTTGGGGAAGAGTTCCTGCGCGGTAAGCACTTTCACCAGACTGCTGAGAAACCATCGGAGGGCGACTCGGCATGCGCCCCCCTTTACCAACAAGCTTCGGCGAGAACCCTATTACCCGCGCGTGTGGAACTAAATACCTACCGCCTTAAAGGTATGTTCCAGGTTTGCCAGGTGGTAGTCCATATCAAAGGCGTGCGCAACCTGCTCCGCGGTTAGCAGCCGTTGCACCGTCTCATCTGCCGCGACGGCATCGCGGAAATTCGCACCGTCCCACGCCTTCGCGGCATTGCGTTGCGCTACGGTGTACGCTTCTTCCCTTGAAAGCCCTGCGGCGATTAGAGCCAGCATGATCTGCTCGGAAAAGACCAGTCCGCCCATCTGTTCCAGATTTCGGGCCATGTTCTCAGGGAAAATGACCAGTCCCTCCATGATGTCACCAAATTTCCACAACATCCAGTCAACCAGGATGGTAGTGTCTGGCAGAATCACGCGCTCCACACTGCTGTTTGCAAGATCACGCTCATGCCACGTCACCACTGACTCAAGCATGGGTATGACGTTACCGCGAACAACTCGTGCGAGGCCGGTAACAGTTTCACAATTCCATGGATTACGCTTATGAGGCATTGCCGACGAGCCCTTCTGGCCCACCGCAAAATACTCCTGTACTTCACGAATTTCTGTTCTAGCCATGTTGCGCACTTCAGTTGCAAACCGTTCAAGTGACGCCGCCAGAATCGCCAGGGCCATAACGAGTTGCGCGTGGCGGTCCCTTGTTATGATCTGCGTCGAGATGGGAGCAGCCTGCAGGTTCAATCCAGCGCACACTTCCAGTTCAATAGCAGGGCTAATGTTTGCATGCGTGCCAACGGCACCAGAAATCTTGCCGACGCTTATGATGTCTCTCGCCTGCTTCATGCGGTCAATTCCGCGATTCAGCTCATCCACCCATGTGGCGAGTTTAAATCCAAATGTGATAGGTTCGGCGTGAATCCCATGGGTGCGCCCTATCATCACGGTTTTTTTGTGTTCCCTGGCCCGTTTACGCAAAATAGCATTGAGTTGCTCTGCTCTATCAATGATCAGTGTGGCAGCATCGCGTAGCAACATGCTGAGAGCGGTGTCTACAATATCATATGAGGTGACGCCATAGTGGACAAACCGGCCTTCCGCACCAAGGTTCTCTGCTACATTCTTTACGAAGGCCATCACATCATGGCGGGTCTCTTTCTCCAGCTCAGCAATTCGCTCTAGGTCGAACCTGGCACCTGCCCGTATGGCAGCCGTAGATCCGGAGGGTATCTGCCCGGCGTTTTCCAGCGCCTGACACACCGCGATCTCTACGTCCAGCCATTTTTGCGTCTTGTTCTGAGGGCTCCACAACTGCCGCATTTGTGGAGTGCTATATCTGTCTATCATGATTCAACTCTTCTTCTCGTTAATTTCCAACCCATTATTTGCCTCTGAGAGCACTTCTGGTAGAGCAGCCTTAAGTCGCGTGTAAACTGCCTGCAGGCTTTCCGGAACAACCCGCACATCATTTACTACCGTCATAAAGTTTGTATCGCCATTCCATCGCGGCACTATATGCCAGTGAAGGTGGCCCGTAATTCCCGCTCCTGCAGCGCGCCCTATGTTGAGGCCGCCGTTAAATGCCTCTGGGTTCATCACCTTGCGCAACAGCCGAAAAGCCAGTCGCTGCAGCGACATTATCTCCAGCAATTCATTGTCGCCATAAGTCTCCAGAGTGTCGGTGTGCCGAAACGGCACCACCATTAAGTGACCGTTACTGTATGGAAATGCATTCAGGATAATAAACCCAGTATTGCCACGATATAGAAGCAGATTTTGTTCATCACACGACTCGGCCTGTGCGGGAAAATCACAAAAGATACAGCCATTGTGTCGCTCCGCTGCCAGAATGTAAGGAAGCCGCCACGGCGCCCAGAGTTGTTCCGTCATGGTAGTTACTGTGCCTTTGAAATTTGGTACGTTCTTTAGAATACCGTATACCCGCAAGAGCAACGGCGGCTGACGAGCACCAGGCGGTAGCATGCACCCTGCCAGGTTCGCCGTAATCTGCGGCTACAGGTTTCGGGTGAAGCATCCCTCAAGCAAGATCTGAAAGGCGAAAATGAATCACCTCAATTCCCTCTTTGCGCCGTGAACAGATGCAATAGAACCCGCCGTCGCGCACTACGGTGTGCGGATACCCGTATTCACCCTCCTTGTACAGACCGTCACGTTTCATCGGGTAGGTTGACGACCCAAGCAAGTAGTGGGTGGGGTACTGTGTTCCATTGGACGACAACGACAATACGAGCGGACATCTCGACCCACTCGTAGGATTGCCAACGTAGTAATAGCTGCTGGGGCCCAGCATACCAAAATGAAACTTTGCGTTGTTGTCGGTAAATTCCGTTTCAAAGGGCGGCGACCACGACTCACCGTTATCATGGCTTAGCGTGGCCCATAGTAGACCAGCATGGCCTACGCCTGCTGCACGCAAATACATAAGCAAGTCACCGTTGGGTAGAACGACGAAGGAGCCTTCGCACAACCCCGCTGGCCAGCCGTGCTTTTCAGCAACTCCCCAGAACGAAGCGGGATCATCTGACCCAAGTGGCATTGGAGGATAGATTCCGGACATTCTCCATCCACTTAGGCCAGAAGGATCATCGGTATAGGGAAATGAGATGTTACCGCACATTATGAGTCTACCATTTTGGGCAGGCTGCGGGCCAAAGTTGGGACAAACCGGAACACCCATGGATATTCGCTCACTAAAACGCAGCCCGTCCTGGCTTGTAATTGCCCAAAGCGTAGTGCCTGTTTTGTCAGGCTGGTATTCGGCGAAATAGACCACCAGTACTCCCTGATATTGATGAAACCCTGCAGCCGTTAGTACATTCGGACGACCGTTTAACCCAGTTGACGGCTCAATTAACACCGCCGGCTCAGTCCAATCAAGGAAATCAGGTGATGTAGAATACAGCACGCGCTGACCAGAGGAGTCCTCGTCGATTTGCGCGTTCGACCAGATGGCTATCCACCTGCCATTAAAATTGACAAGGTGCGGGTGATGCGAATAGGTCCACGCACCCTCCGGCGCATAGATTACTCTGTTATTCAACGAGGCCGGAACTTTGGCATCAGGCCACGTGATGACCTTGCCATCGCGTCTGGTTGGAAAATTGGTACTATTCATGAGCCAATTATATCCCCTTTCTCACGACAAACCGCCGTTGAGGAATCACTGTGGGTACCGAGGTCTTCTTCGGCGGGTATAATTGCCATGTTATAAGAGCAATTGCGCCTAATTTCGGGGGCAGGAGTTTGTGGTTTGCCAAAACTTACGCATCTTGATAATACTGGGAAGGCACACATGGTGGACGTCGCGATGAAGGAGCCCACCGCAAGAATCGCACGTGCAGCCGGTGAAGTGCATATGGATCAAGGGGCCACAGAGATGATTCGCGACGGGCTGGTACCCAAAGGTGATGTACTTGCAGTGGCGCGCATCGCTGGCATTATGGCTGCCAAACGCACATCGGAGCTAATCCCTTTGTGCCACCCCATCCCAATATCATCGATTACAGTAGATTGTACCATTGCGGACTACGGTGTTTCCGTGGAGGCCGCCGTGAAGGTTCTCGGCGCAACCGGAGTAGAAATGGAAGCGCTCACCGCCGTAACCGTTGCATGTCTCGCCATCTACGACATGGTGAAAGCCGTGGACAGATCGGCGGTCATTGAGCACGTCCGCCTGCTGGAGAAGGATGGCGGTAAAAGTGGCCATTATCTGCGCAGTCAAGGGGTTGACTGAGCAATGCGCCGATCAACAAGCACTCTCCCGTGTATTTCTTTGTTCGCTTGCATCGCAGTGAGTGCCTCAGCACGACCGTACCGGCAGCAGTACCCTTTACCCGTACCAGGTATCCCTCAATCGGTTGGAGTTAACATCCACTTCACATCCCCCCGGCCAGGTGAGGTCGGGATGCTCGCAAACGCAGGGTTCAAGTGGGTTCGTACAGATTTCAGCTGGCAGGCAACCGAGACAATCAAGGGCGTGTATGACTTCAGTCCTTACGATCGCCTGATGAAACACCTCAGGCAATACCACATACGGCCTATTTTCATTTTGGACTATGGAAATGACCTCTACCAACATGGCTCACCTACCACTCCCACCGCAGTTAACGCGTTCTGTAAATGGGTAAAAGCGGCAGTCACGCATTTCAGGAAAGAGGGCATCCTATGGGAGATGTGGAACGAACCAAATATTGGCTTTTGGAAGCCAAAGCCAAATGTCCAGCAATATATCACGCTTGCTAAAGCCGTTGCCAGCGCCATTAGAGAGACTCAACCACAAGAATGGTTCATTGGGCCGGCTGTTTCTGGTATGGACCAGGAATTCATGAAAGCCTGCTTTCAAGCAGGACTACTGCAAGACTGGGATGCTATTTCCTTTCACCCATACCGTAACACTAACCCGGAAACTGCGGTAACCGATTTTCAAGCGGTACGATCCCTCATCCAGAAATATGCGCGCCACAGCAAACAGATCCCCATGCTGGCCAGTGAATGGGGGTATTCCGAGCTCTACCCTGGTCTGAACGTTAACCGTCAGGCGCGCTATGCGGTGCGCGAGTTCCTGAGCAGCATAAGCAGCGGTCTGCGGCTTGCGATATGGTACGACTGGCACGATGACGGGTCAGATCCTCACAACGCCGAAGACCATTTTGGGACCGTAACGTTACATTATCGGCCAAAGCCCGTTTACAACGCCATTCATACTCTT
>JAJYCW010000166.1 GCA_021777995.1 bacterium | reverse complement strand
CCCCTTTATGTGCCCTTAGACCAGGAACCCGTGGCAACACTGCTGCGAGTCTACCGGGAGGAGACGGGAGACATGGCAAGTGATCCGCTTACCACAGGTGGAGGCACGTATGCAAGAGCGACGCCGTTTGTGGTAGCGTTTGGCCCTTCGTTGCCCGGTTCCTCGGATGGGCCGGCTCATCAACCCGACGAGCGCATAGCAATCGAGTCCATTCGTACGGCTGCAAAAATATACGCACGCGCCCTGTATGAGCTAGCTAGATAGTTTACCTCTCACAGGGGGAAGCAATATGTTTATCTGGATACGCATCGCACTGGATCTACTATTTGTGGCAGCAATTGCAATTGCTGCCCGTTACTGCTGGCAGAGCATCTACCGTCTGCGTGCCGAAGTGAAACGCTTTAAGGCCGAGCAGGAGGCTGAGGCTGCCGGTAACAGACAGCCTGGGCCGATCAATCCGTATGCGCTAATGGCCGAGCTTCATGGTGGTGACCTTACTGGTCGACTTCCGAATAGAAGTGCGCGGCAAGCAAAGCGCGAAGCAGAATTGGCGGCGAAGGCTGCCGCCGTGCTAAACCATAATGACCACTCTGCCGATTAACCATACATCGTGGAGAGGTTGCTTCGATGATGCCTTCATGAACTCTCTACCGTAGAGCTACCATAACCTTGCTTTTCCTGCGCGATCTACTTCTCTCTTGTTGCTTGGTAACCCCCCAGCAACTGTAATCTCACTTATTATCCTCGCGAGTGGAGGTCTTTGCCGCGGACCCATTTGATAAATTGTAGTGTGGTGCTCGCGAGGAGGGTCATCACGTTAAGACAGGGTTCCATTTTCCCGCTTTACTTGTCGCTTTCCAGACGGTACGTCGACCGCATTGCCTGGGACGTTTGTGACGGAGCGCTTGGTTGCCTGTTTCAATGCAATCTGTCGTTACTAATCTGGCACAGTGTATGGAGGGAACAGAATAAAGTGATTTGTCTAAGGTTGCATGGGGTGGCTTTTTAGTTGCCAGATTAGTCGTTCACATGTTTTGTAATTGCTGGCTTGAACAGTGCATCCAATGCCGATTCGGGGAGGTAGGGCAGCACTCTACTGAAGGGATGTCCAGGCGCTTCCGGTGGCTGCTGACTGTTGTACGCCACATATTATTCGCTGCACTGCCAGCCCGTCCTTGAATGTTGGAGAGTATGCCGATGGCGGAAGTGCTCGTTCCTTACGATCAATAGAATTAACGAGGTCAAAAAGGCATTGAATGTGGAATTGTAACCATCCCACCGTGTTTTTTGTTACGCCTAAGGAGTAGGGCTGCGGGTAGCGGGCGACGGCCTCTATTCTTTTCATACCGCGATTACCACCTAATTCGCCCTCAGGTTCCCGTGCATCATAAACGTCCAGCCAGTTCGGCTCCATGAGATCAAATGCCAAACTGCCCTTCAGCCCAAACAACTGAACCTTCAGATTGTCTTGTGCACCTGTTGCCAAACGTGATGCTTCGAGGGTGCCTAACGCACCACCCGAAAGCCTCACCTGAGCGATGGCTATGTCATCTACGTCAACCGCGACAGGTTGCCCTGCGGCATCTGGTCGCTCCGGTATAAGCGTCTGAAGTGTGGCGGAAACCGACTCCCATTCACCTCCACGTTCTACATTCGAGCCCGGGCCGGTGAGGAACCTTAGAAGGTCAACCGCATGGCTGCCCAAGTCTGCGATGGCTCCTCCACCACTACGCACCTTCGATACTCTCCAGGAATGTTTGCGCGTAGAATCGATGTACCCTGCGTGCAAATAACTTGCCCTAAACCCTGTCAGCTTGCCGAGCAGGTTGCTTTCAACCAGTTGCCGTGCGCGCATAATTGCTGGAACAAAGCGGTAGTTGAAGGTCATCTGGCACACGACCGTGCTGCTTTCAGCCATCGCCGCTAACTCTTCCGCCTGCTGAACGTTAAGCGCTAACGGTTTGTCGCAGTAGACATGTTTCCCTGCAAGGATTGCGTCTCGGCATATGTCAAAATGCGTGTCGTTGGGGGTGCATACATCAATTATGTCTATATCGGGGTGTTGCAACAAATCGCGGTAGTCTCGCGTGTGAAAGTGGAAACCTGCTTCCTCCTGAGCCATTCGGCCAGAAGACTCCGTGGAGGTAGCAACCCCTAAAAGTTCTGTTTGGAAAGGTATGGGCCGATAAAAGAGCGGGAGCGAACGGTGGGCATGGGCATGCACCCGACCAATAAATCCATAGCCCGCCATTCCAACGCCTAATTTACGCATAGTCACAGCCCCCAAAAAACCTCAGCCTGCCGTAATTATAACGGCAGGCTGAGCAACACTGTTATTTAAAGGAGTGCCGAGGACAGGACTTGAACCTGCAAGCCTTGTGAGCATACGCACCTCAAGCGTACGTGTCTGCCATTCCACCACCTCGGCGATCGAACACACCGGTTAAACCGCAAATAGGGATACGGGGAATCGAACCCCGGCTTAAGGACTGAAAATCCCTCGTCCTAACCTCTAGACGATATCCCCCCGTTAGCGGTTGAGCAAATTGCCATGTAGCGTACGCGCGGTGAAGATGTGCCCATGCGCATCGTCACCCCGTGAAATCTCACAATCGGGGTGACAGGATTTGAACCTGCGACCTCACGGTCCCGAACCGTGTGCTCTACCAAGCTGAGCCACACCCCGAGCCGCTGACCAATTTGCCTGATCCGTATTATACCGCAGCGGGTACTCTTAGTCAAGGTTAATGCAAAGGGTGCATCGGTTGAAATACACAAAAACTTTGGACATTATGAGCCGTGGCTCGCTGCTACCCGTTGGGGTATTGCCTGTACGGAAGAAGCATTAGCAACCTGGTGTATCCGCTCGTTCAGTCTACTGCCCTGAAGCACCGTGTTCCCGGTAGAACGCAGCCCTTCTACACCAACTATTCTGGGTTTATAGCCGGGTAACAACGGTGACACCCTTGAGGAGGAGTGACATATTGCCTCTGCAGCCAAACGGCAGTTATTAATGACATTTCGATCTGGATATTGGCTGCCATAGGTCGGCTTCGTGCATAACTGCAACTGCACACCTAGCCTGAGAGTGAGCGACAGAGTAGCGGCCGCGGGGTCTGGTTGTTGACGACAGGGCGCTGAACGTGTATAATTTTATGATTACAGCCGTGATATAGAGCCAAATTCCATCCAATTTGGTTGCGTTTCCAGAGGAAAGAACCGTTTTGAGCGAGGACCTGTTGTTTGAAGTACATATGCAGTGGGGCGCTCAGCCTGTGCATCTACAGGCAAATCGCGCGCACGAACTGCCAGATGACGCACCTGTAACTTCGGTGCACATCGTTGCACTTCTGGGCGGGAGAGTTCTCGTGGTTTGCGACCGGCGTGGAGTGTTCGGATATCCGGGCGGGCGCCTTGAACCGGATGAGTCTCGCGATGCCGCAATGGTTCGGGAGGTTTACGAAGAGGCCGCCGCATACCTAAACCCGGAATATGACCTGTTTGCAACTATGCGTATAGAGTGCACCTCGAAGTTGCCCGGCCGTACCTACAATCATCCGTTCACCTACATGGGTTTGTACGCTGGAACTGTACGTTCGCTAGATCCTATCCGGCGGGATCCCGCGGGTATCGTAACAAGCCGTTCACTGTTCACTCTGGACGAATGCCGTAAGAATCTTCAACAACACGACCGAATTCTGCTTCGAGAGGCCTTGCGCAAGTTGTGCTCTCAGCCCTATGGGAAACGGGCAGTCTCCCGCTTCCTCTGCTGCGACCCCGTAGAAGTGCAGACAGTGTTAAAGGCGATGCGCGAGGATATCGCGTGATGACCGAATCTACCGGTCGGCTGGTAGTCGCGATTACTGGAGCGAGCGGTGCGCCCTATGCAATTAGGTTTCTGCAGCAGGCTGCCACGTTGTACAGCGAAGTGTATGTGATGTTAACAGAGCAGGCTGTTCAGGTAATAGCCGTGGAGACAGGTCGTGCGGTTTCCTTAAACAAACTGACTAGCGAGTCTCTACTGGGTGCAGATTATCCCTCTATTAGGTTTGCAGATCGTAAAAACTTCTTTACGCCACCTGCAAGCGGCTCGTTCCGTCACGACGGAATGGTGATCGTCCCCTGCTCGATGGGTACCGCTAGCCGAATTGCGGCGGGGAGCAGCGATGATCTTATCAGCAGAGCTGCCGATGTGTGTCTAAAGGAGCGCCGCCGGCTCATCATTGTCCCTCGCGAAACACCGTGGAACCTTATTCACCTGCGCAATATGGTTACTCTGACAGAGGCGGGCGCGACAATCCTGCCTGCAGCGCCTGCATTCTACCACAACCCTAAGTCGATCAACGACCTCGTCGATTTTGTCGTGGCACGCATCCTTCAGCAGCTTGATGCTCCTCAGCGCCTTGTTGGTGAGTGGCAAGTGGAGGCTCGTTAGTATGCTGCGGCGCCTACGGCTAATACTTGAGATGATACGGTTTGAGCATACGATATTCGCCCTGCCCTTCGCCCTTATAGGCATGATGCTTGCTGCACACCACCACGGGGTGGGAATAACTGTTCACAAGATTATCTGGATTATAGCCGCAATGGTGGGCGCGAGAAGCGCTGCAATGAGCTTCAATCGGCTTGCCGACGCCAAACTGGATGCCACAAATCCCCGCACCAAAACACGGCATATTCCGGCGGGAAAGCTTACGGTACCGCAGGTTTCCGCATTTCTAGCAGCCAGCATCGTTCTCTTCGAGTTTGCATCCTGGCAATTGAATACCTTGTGTTTGATGCTCTCACCAGTGGCACTCTTTATTGTACTGGGTTACTCGTACACCAAGCGGTTTACTTCTCTGTGCCATCTCTTTTTGGGTCTCGGTACCGGTATTGCGCCCATTGGCGCATGGATTGCCGTTACGGGCAAATTGTCGCCCATTGCGCTGTTGTTAGGGTTAGTGGTCCTTCTCTGGATCGGTGGATTCGACATAATATACGCCCTTCAAGATTATGACCATGACGTCGCCTCCCATACCATGCATTCGCTACCGAAGCGCATCGGCAAGAGTGCTGCACTGTGGGTGTCGCGTGTAATGCATGCCTGTATGCTCGCTGTACTGGTTGCGGTTGGTTCAATGGCGCATCTTCACGGCACCTACTACGTAGGAGTAGCCATTGCTGGCAGTCTCATTGTCTGGGAGCAGAGCCTGGTAAAACCGAACGACCTACGGAGGGTAAACCTCGCATTTTTTACTTTGAACGGCTGGATAAGCGTCTGCCTGTTTGTCTTCGTGATGCTAGATCAGTTTGTTCATCTCTGATGTACTCTTCGCCAGCTGTTAATATCGCTCAATCAGGCGGTACGTCCATGCCTTCTGCAGTGCCTACGAACCATTCCTACCGCTGCCATTAAACGTTTAGGCCGCTGTAATATAGCAACTGTCGTGCACGAGGTAGTCGATTGCAACTGATTACCCGCTTAGAAACAGGTGGTTTCGTGGCATACCGCCTCGCAAAACAATCGCTATGGGGTTTACCCACCACTCTTGGACCGATTGGCGCACTGTAAATGCAGCATCGGGAAGCCTAGGCCGATTAGGTCGCCCGTACGTAGGTACTAATTCTCAAACCATTAATTAAGTTATGTTCCCCAAATTGAAGCGGGTTAAACCGATCTAAACGCAGGAATTAGTCTCGACATTAACGAACAGTAGCTCATAATTGTCAACCTTGGCTTTTCGCTTAAGGCTATTCTGGAGCTTATGCATGACCCGCCCCGTGAGAATTGATGATTTCGCCAATGTATCTCTTGTGAGTGATCCGCATGTTTCACCCGATGCATCGAGCGTGTTGTTCTGCGTGCAAACCGTGGATCGCAAGTGCAATAGGATGGAGAATTCACTGTGGCTTGTTCCGAGCGACGGAAGTGGTTGTCACAAACGGCTTACTGCAACAGGCAGTAGTGCCTCTTGTGGTCGTTGGTCACCAGACGGGAGTCACGTTGCATTCATTTCCGACAGGAAGAAACCAGGATCACAGATATTTCTGCTGCCTACGGATGGCGGAGAGGCGACGCAGCTCACTACCCTAGCTGAAGAAGGTTCCATTAGTGCGCTATGGTGGTCGCCCACCGGTTCGCACATTGCGTTCCTCTACCGGGCAACCCCAGAGCCATGGCGTGAGGAGGCCATAAAGGCTCGAAAGGAAGCCTTTCAGTCGTCGCCGGTACGGGTTCACACGCGGCTTAACTACCGTTCGGATGGACTTGGGTTTGTCGACGGGGAGTACAGTCAAATATGGGTGGCAGCAGCCGATGGCTCGTCGT
>JAJYCW010000048.1 GCA_021777995.1 bacterium | reverse complement strand
GTTTAGTTGCGCAATATTCGTAATAAATATCACGGTCTTGTTGTGGTGGATATACATTGCACGTAAACAGCCTCAATGCAGAGAGTAATGCTCTGTACCTGATTCGGCTATAATATATTTATCCATCTGCAACAATGATGAGCGAATAAAACGGTAACCAACCCAGTAATGAGGATTTTCGATGCCTACCTACGGATATCAGTGTACAAGTTGCAAACATGAATTTCAGGTATTTCAGGCGATGAAGGACGCTCCAATCTCCGAATGCCCGGAATGTGCTTCGCCGGTGAAGCGCCTGCTTTACCCTGTTGGCGTAGTATTCAAGGGATCCGGATGGTACGTCACAGATTCGCGTAAACCAGAGCCATCAGAAAGCGCCGGTTCGTCAAGTAGCCAGAGCAAGACTGATAGCTCCAAGACAGCTTCAGATAGTTCCACTGCGGTGACCGCATCGACCGAAGCAAAATAGCTCCCCGTCATTCATATCTTTAAAGTCGATCCTGGCCCAATTGCGCACCATACGCCTTTGGGCCAGCTCATCAACTTCCACATTTGGCGGCTTGTGCATTGTCAGTAGTTGCCCCACGGGGATGTTACTCCGCTAAATAGGTGGGCGATCCCACCCCTTGTACTTGTGTCGAGGCGTACTGTTTGCTAACGATTTTGGGCAACCAATCACTGAAATTATGACGTCTCCCTTTGGTACCCCACTGTTAAACAGCACCGGCTGATCGAAAGTCTACCCTCTGTGTGGCATAGTATTGGTAAGCACATTCTAATCAACAGCGCAACCTTCATGCAGCAGCCTCCAGAGAGACAACAACGAAACTAGCGTGAGCAAGCTCGAACAAATGTAGCAGCAGGAAGGTTCACCCACTGCGTGAGCAACATAACCCGAGGAAAACCAATCAGCGGTCCGCCTGCCAGGTTGGTGAGCATCGCTACCGTAAAGCCTGGTAACTCGTTGGCAACCTGCTGCCACGTCAATGCTCGGCGACGTCTTTCACAATCGACCGCTTCATAGAGCGCCCTCGTGTCAAATCTCAGAATTTGATGTCTCTCTGCCATCGGTAAACACTCTTCCGCTGCAGACGATTCTGAATTGCCATCAAGAAAGCTTTCCGGCGTTCGTTTCAACCATCGCAACACCTGCAATATTACCGCGCTCGTAACTGATTGCTTTTTCATCATGTCGCGTAAAGTACCCGGGCTAATCGGGATAGATCCAGTATTCTCAAATGGCCGATTTATTACCGCAGCAAGCTCTACCCAGGAAAGACCATCGGCACGGCGGCGAGCATCCAGTTCTGTATGGAGCGCTAACATGTTAAATACCTTCACCAGCAAATCTCCAGCCGCTACGGAGGTGCATTCGGACGCGTCGAGCTGCCTCAAAGTAGCGGATTCAACTACGATCTATTTTGACGTCGCACCCCTGGTAGGGTTACGGTCGAGATCTCGCCGTGCCTCTTGCTTACCAAAATCTGCCAGCGTCGAAAAACTGGCACCTTCCATCCGGAGCAGGCTGGCTAATGCGGGCGTACCGTGACAGGAGCCTGCAAGTTCAATACGATGTAACTTGTGGACAGCGGTAGAACAGCATTGCTTTGGTGGCATGTCCCACGATCCGATTTGTTACCAAAAAAGCGGGCTACCGATGCAGGTTGGTGGCTTGACCAGACAGCAACCCTTCGCGCCATACGATGCTGAATGTCTCGTCGTAGTAAATATGATCGTACTATTTTGACACACAGGTAAGAGGCATCAGTTATCGGGGAGCTGAAGCTCAAGGCCTTACCGGATACCCCTCAATTCCGGAGATCCTCAAGGGAATAGCTGCGACCAGCTATATCATCGCTACAACCAATACCGTTGCTACAGGCACGCCCGCTGGAACGGGACATTGGCTTCTGACCAGACGGCCGGCGGAGGTTTTAGGGGTCTTTTCGTACAGTCTTTACTTGATTCACGATCCCGTACTTGAACTGGCGAGCTACTTTTATCGCGTCTCAGGGCTGTCGGGAACTTTCCGCTATTTCCTCTTCCCATTCACCAGCATTCCTGCGGCATTGGTGGTAGCATACGGGTTTCACCTCGTGTTTGAAAAGCCAGTTCTTCCCGAGGGCTTAAAGTTGCCCCAAAGGGCACCAGACCTGCCTGCTAAATATTGAAATCGAATTTGGAAACCGTGACCGGGGTGGCACTGTTCAAGACGCTCTAGCCTGGTCTTAATGTGCGAAAACTGACGGTCACTTTAGTGACCTGGTTTTCTAGACTACCAGCAGAAGCGTGCAGGTAACCTTCGCCCGGCAGGACCGAACTTGGGCACAGTTCCAGATTGGATGGGGCACCAACCCAGAAAGACTAAATTGCATTATTATTGTAACAGCCGGAGCAAATTATACGGCGATAGCATCTGCTTGATCCGTCGTCTACAGAAAGTTCAGTCCCCCATGGAATGCGGCGGTACTGGCAACGTACAACGTCAAAAACCAAAACATAACCGGTACGTAGAGTAAAGAGGGTCGTAGACACCTCACCACCGGATGGCCCACCCTACGCCCTTCGGCTGTTGCAAACAGCACTAAGGTACCGCGAGCCCAACAAATGCGCCATACTGCTGCAGGAGCGCAGGTCAAACAAGGCGGATTCAATATAGCATTGCGTAGGCGTGCTATTGATGCGCGACTGAGGAAACTACCCTAGCCACCATACGGCACTGCGAACGGTGGTGCGCAGATATCAAAACGCCTACCGCCAGACACAGACCGCAGGCGATACCTACCGACGCGCGCATGTCTAATGACAGTTCGCGTTCAGGCCGAAAATATTGCCTGTCCGCCTTAACCACACCTCTTAAAGGCACCACTAAACACCCAAAAAATGACTTGCCACCTGTGGGCAAAATGATGGTTGACAAACACTGGTAAATACGCTATGATTGAGCGCGTTGAAGCAGCCCGATTGTTATATTGGCGCTGTAAGAGTTCGGATTTTAGCAGTTTCCTGCAGCCTCGTGCTTTGGTAAACTATCCATGAGCAACTATGCCAACAGATGCTGTTATATTGCGGATTTGCATGTACGGTTGCGATGTTGCTCGTTGAGACGGTAAGCCGATTCCCATCAAGGAGGACGCCTTCGCATTGAATGAACAAAAAATGCCGCGGCTGCGCGTAACCCATGCAGCCTACGCCGCGGCGCTCTTAACCGCTGCCATACACCCCGCTAAGGCAGAGCACCGCGCCCGACTTAAAACTGGAGAGACTCTCTGGGTTTTCGCGCAGCGCCATCATACAACGCTTCGTGCGGTAGAGCGCCTTAATCACATTCATGACCCTAACGACCTTCCCAACCACATGTTGCTGGCTATACCACAACCACCGCACGCCTTGTGGGTTCACGACACGATGCACCGCGAAGGGGTTGTTACTGCTGACCGGGTGAGTGTGCGCATGGGGCCCGACGACTCGTATCACCGCCGGGACCTTGTTGATTCGGGGACGCACACCCTGGTAGTTGCTCAGCGTGACGGCTGGTACCAGGTGAGGTTGAACGGCGACGAGCGCGGCTGGATAAAAGGCAGCTTTCTGCACATCACTGGCCACCACGCAGAGGTCGCGGAAAGAACGAGCCATCACCACTACCGCCGCGTGGCAGCTGCTAAGCACCACTCGGTATCCATTTCGGCCGCACGCCGCCATCGGCTCGCGCTTGCCCATCTGCACAACCTTCACCTACGCGAGGCACACCTGCGGCGACTACGCGCACTACGTCTTGCTCGGGCCAGCCACTACCACCACGGACATACGCGCGTGGCCTATGCTCATACATCCAACTGGCGCGCACGCATTGTAGATCGTGCCTACTCGTACCGTGGTATTCCCTATGTTTGGGGCGGCTCCAACCGGCGTGGATTCGATTGTTCTGGCTTCACGCGCTACCTATATGCTAAACAGGGCATCCATTTGCCTCACAATGCAGCCGCTCAATTTGATATGGGCAAACACATCAGTCGCGGGCATCTGAAGCCAGGTGACCTTGTCTTTTTCCACACGATCTCTGCAGGTATCTCACACGTGGGCATGTATATTGGCCACGGTAAGTTTATTCACGCCTCTAGCCCTGCTTTAGGTGGTGTGCGTATCGACAGCCTGAATGAACCCTACTATCGAGAGCGCTATCGTGGTGCACGAAGGATAGTACGGCATTAGCAAACGCTGCAGGAATATCACTATGTAGCCTGGCCCTTCGCTCTACCTATAGGTACCGCCGAAGGAGCCAGGTTTTTTTGCACGCGTTCGTGGATCATTCTTGCAACACCAACACCGCAAATAAAAGCCGGTACTCCTTAAGAGCACCGGCTTACTTTGCTTTGCCCCAGGCTTTGCCTAGGCGTCACTTGTGTGTATCATTAGTTTGCCGCCTGAAACCTTATTGGGATAACGATGTAATGGCTTGGGAGGCGGACCAGCAATCACCTGCCCCTGATCGTTATAGGTACCGCCGTGGCACGGGCATTTGAACTCGTTAAGGCTGGCCTTCCATGATACCCGGCAGCCTAGGTGTGTGCAGATCGAGGAGAAAACGATGATGTTCGACCCTTTGCGGCTCACATACACCAACTGCTGGCTCTGCGTTTTCATCCAGCCATCTTTAGACGCAAGCTGAAACGAGATGGGAGTGATCTGCCCATCTGGAAACTGGTCCAGCGTTCCCAGGGTGACCCAGCTGTTTCCATTGTTCTTCTTGAAGATGGCAGTAAAAATGGATCCCACAATTGGAATGCCAACCACCAGGGCAATTAGGCCTCCCATAGCATTTGCCGCCCAGGTCATGAAGCGACGGCGCGACGGGGACACGTCCCCCTGCTCCTCGGTACCTTGTGGCTTGGTGGTACTCATTAACTTTTCCCTTTCAGTGTTGAAAGATAACCTGCCAGATCATTGAGATCCTTAGCTGGCAGCGAGAATGGCGGCATCATACTGGAGGGATTATGGCCCTTTGGGTTGGTGATCTGAGACTCGATCCACGCCACGTTCCGCGTAGCGCCCACGTTGTCTAGCGCCGGCCCCATACTTCCTCCCTGTCCACCAATGGCATGGCAGCCAGAGCAGTTGTCACTTACAAACAATTTTTTGCCTGCAGCGACTTCTGCCGGTGTAGCCGCGCCTGCTGTTGCCGCTACGGTGGTGGGCGCAGCGGCGGAGGCGCTGCTGGCACTGCCCTTTGCAGGCGTCGCACTGCCAGCAGCGGCTGGTGTCGCCGAGGCCGCGGGTGAAGGTGTTGCCGCCGGGGCTGCTGCCGCCGGGGCTGCAGTCGAGGCGCCACCTGCCTTAAGGCTTGAAAGATAGTTTGCAAGAGCCGTTAGGTCAGTTGACGATATTGAGTTAAACGGCGGCATGGAAGTTGCAGGATTGTGGCTCTTGGGGTTGCTGACTTGTGCTTCTAGCCAGGCGATGCTCTTAGTGGCACCGACATTATCAAGCGCCGGTCCCATATTTCCACCCTGTCCACCAATCGAATGGCACCCAGAGCAGCCATTGGCATTATAAACCTTTAGGCCGGCCTGTTGAAGCGGCGTGAGCGCCGCAGATGATTTGACTGCGACAACTTTACCTGCCCCAAAGCCTTTCGGTTTGGTAACCCATGCGAGCACACCAAGGCCGATGACGACCACCAGCAACGCGGTTGTTGCGCTTAGTACGGCCTTGCGGCGTGCGGGCTCGCGGCTGGGGTTGCTATCTATCCACGGTAGGAAGAATAGTGCAAGAGCGAGGATTCCCGGAACCACCATCACTCCAACAAATTCCAGATTCCCTGGGAAGAACTTGAGTGCCTCGTACATTGGCAGGAAGTACCACTCTGGTACGGGTACGAAATGCGTGTTGGTGGGGTCGGCTACGGCATGCACGCCTACCGGCTTAATGAGCGCGAGGCCAAATATCACCGCGAACACCACAACTCCAACGATAAGATCGCGGTAGGCTTGGTCGGGATAGAACGGCTCACCCACACCCTTCACTGGCCGAACAGGCCCCGCGGAGCCATGTTTTCTCACCAGATAGATGTGTAGTACCATCAGGAACACGAGGGCTGCAGGAAGAATCACCGTATGCGCGGTGTAAAACCGCATGAGAGTAAGCGCACCAACTGCCGAACCCCCTCGAACGGCACGAAGGAGCCACGGCCCTATAAACGGTACCGTCTTCGCAAATTCTGTTCCAACAGTTGTGGCCCAGTAAGCCTTGTTGTCCCAAGGCAGCAGGTAACCCGTAAAGGCGAAGCCAATGGTTACAAACAGCAGCATGACGCCCAGCATCCAGGTGATTTCACGGGGACGCTTGTAAGCACCATAGAACAGCACCCTCAACATGTGCAGCACTATCACAATGACTACCGCGCTCGCGCAATAGAAGTGGACGCTGCGCAGAAACAGGCCAAACACCACACTTCCACTGTTGATGTAGTGGATGCTCTGGTTGGCGTGGTCGGGAGTCGGCGCGTAATTAAGCGCAAGAGCGATGCCAGTAGCGATCTGCACCATGAGGAGCATGGTAGTCAGGAAGCCAAGACTGAAGATATATCCCACGCCAGGAGGCATTGGCTTGGTTAACTGCTCTTTGGCGATGGTAACAAAGCCGCTACGGTCATCGATCCAATCGAGCGTTCGATCGGTCAACTGCTTAAGCATACTTCAACGTCTCCTCCCGGAAATTCATGCTTGCCATAGATGGGTACCACAAATTATGAATTGCCTTTCACCGCATTAATTGCACACGTAAAATCGTGCATGGCGTCACTACGTTTTACATGGGCGCTAATCAAATTAGCGCATACCATGGTACCGTACGGGCTATAAAGCCCTCATCCGCGTATTGGCGGATTAAACTTGATATCCCTATCCTGATAGCGCGATTTGGTGAGCGCACAATGCAGCAGGCATTAGATTTGAGATCTTAAACACGTTAATGTACGGTAGTTTCGAGTTGAAGCGTTTAGGATGTTCCCAAACGGCTGAATGCCATGTTCTAAAGGTGCCGGAGTTGTTAGGGTGGCCCGTTGTACCATTAACGGATGCTAATTCACTATACCAGAACTAGTACGTTCTACAGTAGCTAAAACTTAAATTCATTTATTCACGAGCATTAAACAAAGCGATTTGTAGCGTTCATATACCACATCGTTGCCAAAGACGCGCACGATCTATTGGGTAGCTATGCACGTTGCGTACCGCGTGTGCAAATTGGAACCGCCAACAACATTGCGCAGTTCTGCGAGAGCGTGCGGCAACTTACTGCGTGCTCCATCAGTGGCGACAGTACTTCAGCAGCCTTTGTAATAGACGCCCTGCCCCTCTTTGCGGGAGCAAATACTGTACCAACCTGCTTCTCGGCACCGGGTACGCCGAACTTGTCACCCACAACACCAGCGATTGAGTGCACTGCCCTCAATGGCTGCGATGGTTAAGCCACACCGACCTATTGCGGAGAGCCGCGACGCCTGACACCCCATGCATGGCATGCATATTCACCACACTGCGAACCAGTTCGTTCTTGAACTTGACAAACATCGGTGATTTAAATAAGGCAGGGAAAACCATAACGATTGATGAATTACGTATTTAAGGCAGAAGAGCGCCTAATCAGGCTGATCGCCCTCTATGAAATGGCAACTTCAGCAGCCTTTTCCTGCCCGTCCACTGCACTTTACGTAGATTGTGGCTCACCCAGGATGGGTTGTCATCTGACAATGGCATTAGTTTGGTGGGCCAGATTTAGATGGGATTCAATACCTTAACACCATGAACAGAAGAGATTTTATACACAATGCAGCCGGAGTGTCGTTAGCGACATTGATTGCCACGACGGATGAGCCTGCCGCATCAGCCGCTGCTGCTACACCCGCTGGACCCGCCGTAGGCGTAGGCGTTATTGGCCTGGGCGATCGCGGGCGCGAGGTACTACATGAGGCAGCACTGTTGCCAGAACTTAGTGTAACCGCGATCTGCGATATCTATGATCCGTTTGTGAAACGCGCCCAGGCAATTGCTCCTAAAGCGAAACCGTATTCCGACTATAAAGCCCTCCTGGCAGATCCCGCTTTAACGGCGGTTATACTCACCACGCCTAGTAATCTCCACAAAGATATCGCGCTCGCCGCACTTCAGGCCGGCAAACACCTCTATTGCGAAGCGCCGCTTGCTAGCACGGTAGAGGACGCAAAGGCGATTGCATCCGCTGGACTGCACGCCGCACCCAAGCAGATATTCCAGGCTGGTTTGCAGAAACGCGTTCATCCACAGTACATCCACGTTGACAAGTTCGTGAAAACGGGAGCCTTGGGTACGCCAGCGTTCTGCAGATCGCAGTGGCACTACAAAACGAGCTGGCGTAAGGCTTCACCGAATGCAGCTGAACAGCAGATGCTAAACTGGCGCCTGTCCAAGGTAACCTCTCCGGGGCTGGCTGGCGAGGTAGGCATTCACAGCATAGATGTGATGAACTGGTATCTCGATGCACTCCCCACCGCAGTCACTGGCTTCGGCAGCATAGTGTTCTGGAAGGATGGCCGCGACGTGCCCGATACAGTACAAGCGGTATTGGAATACCCAAATGGCGTTCACATGGCGTACGATGCCACGCTCGTAAACTCGTTTGACGACACGTATGATATCCTTCATGGCTCACAATCGGCCATGTTCCTACGCGGCGACAAAGGCTGGATGGTCAACGAAGCGGACGCCCCCCTTGAGGGCTGGATAGTGTATGCGCGCAAGGAGAAAATTAACGACGACACGGGCATCGTGCTCGTGGCAGATGCAACTAAGCTTTTGGCACTTGGCAAGATGCCGGGCAAAGAGGCACCCCCACCAGAAAAGACGATGCTGCATTTTGCACTAAAGAGTTTTGCCGAGAGCATTAACACCAGTAAGCCCTCGGTAAGCGGACCGTTGGAGGGGTACCGTGCCACCGTGGCCGCTCTCGTCACTAACACCGCCATTAATACCGCTTCCAGAATTGAATTCACGCAGGATATGTTTGCACTGGTATAGAACGAAACTGCAGGATTCCCCAAAAAGGAGAGAAACGTGATCGAACCAACAGACAACACATCACCCAATGTAGGTGGAGAGGCCTCCCGGCGACAGTTTATAACAGCTGCCGGCGCAGTGGCAGTAGCTGCTGCCGCAACCGCGTCGCCTAAGACGGCTATTGCTTCGCACATGCCCACTACGGCAGCGGGCATGAAACGCGTAATCGGTGCCAACGATCGTATTCATGTAGGCCATATCGGTCCACACTGGAACGGCCAGGGCGGTGTACACACACGCTACATTTTGCAGCACAAGGAAGACTGGAATATAGAGTACGCTGCCATCGCGGATATCTATACGGTGCACCTTGCACATGCCCAGCAGCACATCGGCTTGCCAGACAACCGCGCATTTATTGACTACCGTGAAATGCTGGACAAAGTACCTGAAATCGACGTAGTATGGGTCACCACCCCAGAGCACTGGCATTTCGCGCACGCTTCTGCAGCTATGGAAATGGGCAAACACGTCTATTGCGAAAAGCCACTGTGCAAAGGCGTTGAGGAAGCGCTTAAGATGCACGAAACTGCGCTGCGAACCGGCGTGGTTTTCCAGATGGGCGTACAGGCAAGCTCCGATCCTACTTACAAGTACATTGGTGACCAGCTCGCAACCGGAAAGTATGGACCAATCGTGTGGTCACAAGGTTCCTACTGTAGAAACTCAACCGACGGCGAGTGGAATTACTACCCACTGGATGCGGAAGCTACACCTGAGAATACTCACTGGAAGGTGTTTGAGGAGCCGTGCCACCACAAACATGAGTTTGACAAACAGAGGTTCTTCCGATGGCGCAAATTCTGGAGCTACTCGGCCGGAATAAACGGTGACCTATGGCCGCACGTGCTTACACCCATCATGATTGCAATGGGTAAATTGGAATACCCGCGCAAGGTTGTATCTACAGGTGATCTGCTCATCCAGAAAGACCGCGAGGTTCCCGATACCGTCCACCAGATTATCGAATATCCGTCAGGCTTTACCATGATCCTTGCAGGTTCTACCACCAACGATCACGGGCTCACGCCTACCATCCGCACGCACCTTGCAACCATCGAATTCGCGATGTTTGGCGGCGGTCAAGTGCATATCATGCCGCAAGGGATAGCCGCCGATCAATTAGACGAGGTCAACCTGCACGTGCCAGGCGCGATGGAATCGATCGAAAAGCACGAGCACAACTTCCTGGAGTGCGTGCGAAACCCCAAACTGGTGCCAAACTGCAACATTGAGATAGCCACCAAAGTACAGGTCGCACTCTCTATGGGCGAAATGGCCTATCGCCAGAATAAGGAAATACTCTTCGATCCTGAGAAGAAACGGCTCATTTAAGCTACTGGACAATGGGCACAAGGCTCCGAAGGTTTCGCACCTTCGGAGCCTTGGTTCTGGTTGGACCCTTCCACAAGGAGACCGGTTTGCAGCACGTTCAATGTGCCACCATGAGCATGGCAACCAGATTTGAGGTGGTTATACCGGGAGACCAGACGCCCGAAATCCGCGCGGCTGCCGAGGAAGCACTACGAGCCGTTCACGAAACTGAAGCGCTGCTCAGCCCATACCTTCCTACCAGCGACATCTGGCGGATCAACCATCACGCGTGGCAAACACCGGTACACGTCTCTCCCATCACCCTTGGATACCTCAAAACCATCCTAGATTTGAACCGGATAACCGCTGGTGCATTCGATATTAACGTCGGGCGACTTATGCAGGCGTATGGCTTTCGCGAGGAGTTGTCGTCACGGATGCCGGAAGCACCTATCAAACCAACGGCACATCGCGCACTGGCTGATCTGCTGATTATTGATGAGAACGGCGCCACCGTTGCCGTAGCAGACCAGGACGTATGTCTGGACCTCGGCGCGATTGGTAAAGGGTTTGCCCTGGATAGCGCTGCGGAAGCCCTGCGAGCACTCGGCGTTTCTACGGCATTTATACACGGTGGTTCTAGCAGCGCGACTGGTCTGGGCGCTCCCCCTGGAGAACCTGGGTGGAAGGTCGCAGTCGCCGGGACCAGCGGCTCGGGCGATAATATCGCCGATGTCTATCTTAATGACTGCAGTCTCTCTGTAAGCACACGGCTGGGCCGAGTCGCTACTCACGAACAGGAACAGGTTTCGCACGTTATCGACCCGCGTACTGGTCGACCAATTAGCTCGGCAGATATAGCCGCAGCGGTTTGCGAATCAGCCGCATTCTGTGATGCGGCCACCACAGCGCTGCTCGTGTTGGGCGAGGAAGGGCCTCCCATGCTTCACGAGGCCCGTCCAGCTGCCTCCACACTGGTAGTATCCCGAACCGAGGGATACCGACGTATTTTCCACACTGGCACAGCGTTTACCAACTGGGGTCCATCATGGCGTGGACTGTTAGCTAGTTAGACCGCACTACAGCATAGCTTTCACCAGTCTCTAGTGCAAGGTCAGGATTGTCGCACAAATAGCCAATGACTGCGTCAAGCGGTATTACGCCATCATGCGCCTTTGGTACGTCCTGGAAAATCTGCTGTAGCAGCCAGTAATCAGCCTCATTCCGCAACCGTAGGGAAAGCTCTGGGTAGCTCAACCGTGGCGGTGGCGGCAAGTATGCGCAATCATATACGTCCTCGTGTGCGAGAATGCAGGCGGCAGGCGAACGGCGTGATCCGCGTGCTACACCTAGTTCAAGAGCAGAAACAAGAGCTGCTATCCGAACAGCCTCTGCCCCTGTACCCACCGGCAGGCGAGCTACCGTGGTGTAATCCATGCCACTCTCCTGAAGATAGTGAACGGCAGCACGAAGCATCTTTGGGTCCACCAGTGGATCGGCGCACGATACAAGGCCAATCGTTTCGGTTGCGTGCTCCTGTGCAACTGCAATGACGAGATCTGGCAATGATTGGCCCGAACGAAAAACACAATGAATGTCGTGATCGTTGCAGAAAGCCGCCACGACAGGCCCCTCCAGCGGGTCATCTGTAACCACAACTACGTCGCCAGCCCCCGCAACACTGCATCGGCTGACAACCTGCTCTAATACTGTGAGGTCGCCTAGGGGAAGAAGGTACTTTCCGGGAAGCCGGACGGAGCTGCTATTCGCAGTAACGACAATGAGAGATGGCGCTACCTCGTTGAGATCCTCCATGAATTGCAAATACTCCTGTGTAACGAGATTATGGAAGGCCCATCCATGGGCCACATGGCTGGAACAGAGCATGATGCTTCGTCCGCCCCACAATAAGTATCGGTAACCAGGAGCAATCGCCTTATATTTGATCAGAAAATGGACGTAAGCTCGCGTCCGCTCTCTGTCTCAACATCGGCATGAAGACTGTTTCCGTGGGCATCCATGGTAACCACAGCCACAAAGTCCTTCACAGTCAGATGCCACATTGCTTCCGGAACTCCCATCTCCTCCAGAAAATCAACACCGGTGACACCAGTGACGGCATCCGCATAAAACTGAGCGGCACCACCAATCGCATTTAGGTACACTGCACCGTTCTGCTTTAGGGCTTCAAGCGTTCTGGCACCCATACCACCTTTGCCTATTACTGCGCGCACACCAAATTTGCGGATAATACCTGCCTGGTAGGGCTCCTCGCGTATCGAGGTCGTAGGCCCTGCGGCTCGTACCCTCCACGTACCATCTGCCTCTTTTAACATAACAGGACCACAGTGGTAGATAACCTGCCCCTGAAGGTCTACTGGCGAGTCGTGATTGATCAGATACTTGTGCAGAGCATCGCGGCCGGTGTACATGGCGCCATTTATCAGCACCACGTCGCCCACTTTCAACGATCGTACTGCCTGCTCAGATATGGGGGTGGTGAGGCGTACTTCTCTACCAGTAAGAGGCAGCGCGGATTCACCTGCAAGCTTGACCGGTGCCGAGTCGCGGAATGTCCAGGACGTAATCTCGTGCGTTTCAGGACTAATCGTGATACGCAGTCTTCTGTACGCCCAGCAGTTGTATGCCACGGAGACAAAGAAGGAAGCCGGTAATCGGTTCATCGCACAAATCTTGCACCCGAGAAGCGTGACCTCTCCCCCAAAACCCATTACACCAATCTTCAGTCGATTGGCTTCGTCCAACACCTTTGCTTCCAGATCGGCAAGTCGCGGGTCTGGATTGACATCATCCAATGCACGGTATAGCTGTTCCTTGGCGTAGCTATAGCCGCTGGTGCGATCACCACCGATGCACACGCCAATAATGCCAGAGCTGCACCCCTGGCCCTGCGCCTGCCATACGGCATGAAGAAGGCATTTATGAACGCCATCAAGGTCACGGCCGGCAGTACCAACATGCTCCAACTCCGCAGGCAGCGAGTACTGAATGTTCTTATTTTCGCAGCCGCCGCCCTTTAGCAGGAGTGTCACCTCAATATCGGGTTTCTCCCACTGTTCAAAATGAATCACAGGCGTACCGGGTCCAAGATTGTTGCCAGAGTTCTTACCGGTGATACTATCAACCGAGTTGGGACGTAAGACGCCTCGACGCGTTGCCTCCTCAACAGCCTCGATAATACTTTTCTTGATTTCAAGTTGGTTCACGCCGACGGGAGTATGCACGGTGAACGTAGGCATACCGGTGTCCTGACAGATTGCACCGGTATTCTCTTTTGCCCTGTCAACGTTTAGCGCAATAATCTGTAAAGCCTGTGATGCGCGGGAACCAGCAGCTTCTCGCTGTCGGGTGGCAGCTATCGCGCGCCTCACGTCGCTAGGCAGATTGGTTGAAGTCTCTGTAATTAGCTCTAGAAAACTAGTCGTTAGCTTGTTCACTCTTGCACACTCCAGTCACTTGTAAATTGATCCATCGACATGGTTATATGCTACCTTAAAGTCACTCTCTCCACACGGAGGTCCCTATTCCGCCCGTGCCAGCGTAAAGGACAGTCTCGCGCGTATATGTCCCGCGAAGGGCTGGCTTGAGAGTAGTGTGGTGTTGAGCCCTGATCTAATTATATTGCTAGTTGAGGACTGCGTAACGGACATAGACTAACCGAAAAGTGACCTGGGCTTTTGTTTGAGGATGCGCTCAGTGCAAAGCAAATGAATGCTATTTGCCACATGTTAACGAACATCGTTGGCGGTACAGCGCGTCATTCAGGCCAGTATCGTTTGAATATTGGCAACAATTTTCACCCATAGTTCTCAACATTGCGCCAGCAGGCATGTGCTTATTACATAGCATAAAGTACCGCGTAGTTTTCGCCTGTTTCCTGCACTCGTGGTGTCTCCAATTTAGCTCATTCTCTCAAAATATGATGTATAGCCACTGCTTATACAAGGGTAACTCGCACTGAGCATTTGGAAAACACGTGGTGCAAGGCTGCCGATGGGTACGCCCTAAGCCTAAAAATTTGCTGCTTATGTATTAGAGGATTAAGGGAATGCCCATGATCCTTTACAGTCGACGCACAGGCGAGGTATAATAGCCGACTATGTAGCATTTTGCCCCTTGATCAAGTGGCGCCCTGCTGGAGACCAGATGTTTAATGTTCGATAGCCTAAGTGAAAAACTGCAGAGCGCGTTCAGCCGCTTACGTGGTAAGGGAAAGGTCACCGAAGCCGACGTAAACGAAGCTATGCGTGAAGTGCGCCTGGCGCTGTTAGAGGCAGATGTCAGCCTGAAGGTCGTTCGCGAATTTGTTGGCAAGGTTAAAGATAAAGCTTTAGGAGTTGAGGTGCTAGAAAGCCTGCAGCCATGGCAGCAGGTAGTTGGCATCGTCAACGATGAGCTCATATCCCTTTTAGGTGGCGAAGAGGCCACTATCAACGTCACTGGCCCGTCGCCCACGGTAATCATGCTCTGTGGTCTTCAAGGAGCAGGTAAAACTACCTTAGCTGGCAAACTCGGCCTGTACTTCAAGAAACAGGGCCGCAATCCACTACTCGTGGCGTGTGACATCTACCGACCAGCCGCGGTTAAACAGCTCCAGGTGCTCGGCTCCCAGATTTCCGTTCCAGTTTTCGCCTCCGATCCTGTGCAAAAAAAATCCCCGCCTACTATTGCCCGCCTTGCGGTAGAGCAGGCGTCTAAAACCGGGAATGACATCGTTATTCTTGACACTGCGGGGCGCCTGGCAATCGATCAGGATCTGATGGATGAGCTTGGCCAGATGCGAGCCATGGTGAAACCTACCGAGATTTTACTGGTGGTAGATGCTATGGTCGGCCAGGATGCGGTCAATTTTGCTGAGCAGTTCAATGCGCAGCTTAACCTTACCGGATTTATCATGACAAAGATGGACAGCGACACCCGCGGCGGTGCTGCGCTATCCATCAGATCAGTTACAGGCGTGCCCATCAAGCTGATGGGTGTCGGCGAAAAGCTGGAAGCGCTTGAAAGATTTTATCCAGACCGCCTTGCCTCCCGAATCCTCGGCATGGGCGACATCCTTAGCCTTATTGAGAAGGCACAGGAAGCCGTGGATGAGAAACAGGCAGCTGCCCTCGAAGCGAAGTTGCGCGAGAGCCGCTTTAACTTCAATGACTTCTTAGCACAACTGGAGCAGATGAATAAACTCGGTCCCCTCGAGAACATTTTCAAGATGGTGCCCGGTGTTAACCGAGAAATGCTTGATCAGTTTAATAGCGTCGACTCGCAGAAGATACTGGGTCGCAAAAAGGCCATCGTTCAATCCATGACACCTGCGGAGCGTGCTAATCCCGCGCTCATCAATGGCCCTCGCCGCCGTCGAATCGCCAATGGCTGCGGCCAAACCGTACAACAGGTCAATCAGTTCCTCAATGAGTTTGAGCAGATGCGCAAGATAATGCGGAACATGCTCAACAAGATGCCGGGCAGCAAAGGTGCGTCTGTCGCTGGCGTCTTACCCGCCAAGGGTCGAAAAATGCCCAAGGGGGGCCGCGGCAGTTGGTTCTCCCGGTAAGGAACCGGGTTTTTGACATCTGTGGCAAAAACAAAATAAAAAGTTAGCGAAATATCGGGAACAAACTTCCGGGTGATGTCGTCTCTCTCTTTAAGACGCCGTGTGCCGGACAACAATTTGAACAATGTGCCGCCAACGCGAGCATACAAGGAGTTATAACTACACATGAGCGTTAAGATACGTCTAAAGCGCATCGGGGCGAAAAAGCGTCCATTCTACCGCATAGTCGTTGCCAACAGCACGGCTGCGCGTGACGGGCGCTTTATTGAAGTGATTGGGACCTATGATCCCTGCGTAGACCCCCCCGCAGTGCGCCTGGATGACGAGAAGGCTCTTAGGTGGCTGGGCCATGGGGCACAACCATCGGATACTGCACGGGCACTCCTGAAGAAACAGGGCATCCTGGATAGATTCACAGCAGTAAAAGAGGCCCATCGGCAGGCGCAGCAAACCACTAACGGTTAATACATTCTGCTGCATCGGTCGCAGAAAAAGGAGTTTACTTTGGAGAACCTGCTTGAATTCCTGGTAAAGGCTTTGGTGGACGAGCCTGACCAGGTGAATATCACAGAAGTCCAGCAGGAGCAATCCACCACTTATGAAGTAAGGGTGGCTCCGGGAGATCTTGGTAAGGTTATCGGCAAACAGGGACGTATCGCTAACGCTTTGCGCACTGTTACCAAAGCTGCAGCCATGAAGCATAAACGTAAAGTCTACGTTGAGATCATCGCCTAGCTAATACTGGTCAAACAGGTTGTTCGCTTGCGAACATCGCTACGGCTCTATCTAACGGCCCCTGCGCCGCAGTATGCTCGATTCAGGCAGGTGGTGAAATGGTACACACCCCATGCACCACCTGCCTGAACTGCTGTCTCGGCCGCCAGAACTCCGAACCTTCCTTCTGAGGTAGTGTTGCTTATGCCCGCAAATACAAATCATGTTCCCATTCACCGCTGGAACCTGACAATTGGCACCGTAGGCTCCCCTTTCGGCATCCGCGGGGAGATGAAGGTGCGAATAGACACCGACTTTCCGGAGCGTTTTATGGATCTGGAAAGGGTCTGCCTGCGCAAACAGGATGATACTGCAGCGATCTATGACGTGGAAGGTGTCCGATTCCATAAGGGCCAGGCGCTGCTTAAAGTGGGCGGTTGCAACAGCATCGACGAAGCGGATACCTTTCGTGGGGCCCTGGTGCTTATCCCCATGGAAAACGCAGTAAAATTACAGCCAGATGAATTCTACGTACACGATCTTGTCGGCTGCACGGTAGTTACGAAAAGTGGTAAACTGCTGGGCTCTATCTCCGATATCCTGCGAAGCGGTGCGAACGACGTCTACGTCGTTTCTGGTCCGTATGGCGAGGTGTTGCTTCCTGCTATAAAGGCTGTGGTGCAGAATGTAAGTTTGCAAGATCGCAAAATCACTGTACATCTAATGGAAGGTTTGGCGCCAGCTGGATTTGAAGAGCAGAATTGTGCTACGGATTGATGTAGTTACGCTGTTTCCCCAGATGATCTCCGATGCGCTGCGGCACAGTATTGTATTTCGCGCCCTTGAGAGAAACCTCGTTGCAATCAACGTAATAGACCTGAGGGATTATACGCACGACCGACACAGGACTGCCGATGATACACCGTACGGCGGCGGCGGCGGTATGGTGATGAAAATAGAACCCATTGCGGAGGCGCTGGAGTGGCTTGGATGCCCGCTTAACAACGACACCTCTGCTGGCTGTGGTATAATATCTCGACCGCGTGTAATATTGACCGACCCCAGGGGTAGACCGTTTAGGCAGTCTCTGGCTCGAGAATGGGCGCAAGAGCAGCACATCGTAATTCTATGTGGGCATTACGAAGGTGTTGACGAACGAGTAAGCAAGTTTCTGGTCACCGACAGCGTTTCTATTGGCGATTACGTTCTAACGGGTGGGGAACTACCTGCTCTCGTCATCGTTGATGCCCTTACAAGGCTACAGGCCGGTGCACTTGGCGGCGATTCCGCTGCCGAAAAGGACAGCTTCGCAGAGCAGTTGCTTGAGTATCCGCAATATACCAAGCCCGCTACCTTCAATGGCTGGGCTGTTCCTGAAATGCTTTTGTGCGGGCACCATGCCCTCATAACAAAATGGCGCCGCTGGCACCAGTTAAAACTGACGAGTAAGCATCGTCCCGACCTGATCCGTGAGGACCTGCTCTCTGCAGCCGACATTAAACTACTAAACGAACCAGAACCGGTACCGCCGGCAACGAAATAATGCCAACCTGGGCAGTAAGAGGAGAATTATGGCACTGGGACCCGAAACCATACGCGAAATTGAGCGTGCTGAGATTGAAAGCTCACGCGATATATGGGCCGACAACGAAAATAGACGCCGCGAACAGGATGCAAAAGAGAAGAAACGCACAGAATTTGAACGTGTTTCTGTTGATCAACGTGTTCCACTACCCAAGTTTCGCCCTGGCGACACGGTAAAAGTTCACGCCAAGGTTGTAGAAGGTGATCGCGAGCGTATTCAGGTTTTTGAGGGTGTTGTAATTGCAGACAACAACACTTCCTGTCGCAAAGCTTTCACCGTTCGCAAGATTTCTTACGGAGTTGGTGTAGAACGTACTTTCCTTCTGCATTCCCCTCGAATTGAAAAGATTGAGGTTTCAAGATACGGCAAAGTTCGTAGAGCGAAGCTGTACTATCTGCGATCCAAGGTTGGCAAGCAGGCTCGCATCAAAGAAGATCGTAATCCTACGCGCTAGGAACCGCTAATGAATCCCACTGATTCGGGCGCTACCGATCTACTCGCAAACCTTAGCGCTGGCGCAGTTCTAGCAATTGCGCTGGCGCTTACGGTACTGAGAGTCCTTTTGCTGAAGTTTAGCAAATCGTCGCCACAGCCCGTTGCCCAAACATCCAAAACATCCAACGACTCTTCGGCAGCACTGTACCTTGCAGAGGTGTGTGAGTCGCTGATTATTGCTGGCGTTCTAGTGTTCCTCGTGATTAGGCCCTACCTGGTGCAGGCGTTTTACATTCCCTCCGAATCGATGGAGCGCACGCTGCTGGGCCATGACGCGGGTCCTTCAATGGACCAGACCAACGTCTACTACAAGCATACGGTTCATGATCACATCTTCGTGGACAAGCTAATCTATAGATATAGCAACCCTCATCACGGAGATATTATCGTCTTTCGAGCTCCTGCCGCAGCCGATTCCGAAGATATTCAGGAAGGCAAGCCTGGCAAGCAGAACATCCTGATTAAGCGTGTTATTGGTGTGCCGGGCGATACCATACAGATAGTGCAGATTGGCGATATCGACTATGTCAAGCGCAACGGAAAAGTACTGCACGAGTACAAAAATCCCAAACGCCCATATTCGATCAACGAGCCGATGCAACCGTACCTGAACAGTAACTTCCATTTTGCCTACCCGGATCCTCTCCACCTGGGTCCAGGTCAGTACTTCGTAATGGGTGATAACCGCAATGACAGCAACGACAGCCGTTACTGGGGTACGGTTAGTCGTTGGCGCATTATGGGTAAGGCAGAGGTAATTTTCTGGCCGCTTAACCGCATCAGAATTCTCCATTAGGAAGCAACGATTGGCGTTAACCGCTCCTCGAGAATTTGAACAGGAAGCCCTCAAAAGGGGCTTCCTGTCAATTTGCGGTATCGATGAGGCTGGTAGAGGTCCGCTTGCTGGTCCCGTGGTAGCCGCTTGTGTCGTATTGCCCACGTCACTTAGCGTTCAAGGCATTGGCGACAGCAAGCAGCTCACCCCCCTTCAGCGCGATCGACTTTTCCCCAGAATAATTAACTCCGCACGGGGCTACGGCTTGGGAATTGTAGAAGCCGACGAGATCGACCGCGTGAACATCCTCAATGCAACCCATCTGGCGATGCGACTTGCCTACAGTAACCTTCCCGACGGGTTGTGGTGTGACCTTGCACTCATTGATGGGCTGCCCGTACGCAATTTCCCAATCACCCAATGGGCTATCGTTAAGGGCGACAGCAAAAGTGTTAGCGTAGCTGCGGCATCGATACTGGCAAAAGTTGTACGCGACCGCATTATGGACGAACTTCATTCTCTTTACCCGGAATACGGGTTTGCTCAAAACCGCGGTTATCCTTCTGCAACTCACCTTGCCGCGCTGGGCCGGCTTGGTCCTTGCCCCGCGCACAGGCTAAGTTACAAACCCGTGCAGGCGGTATGCGATCGATGCTGAACAGACGAGAACTTGGAGCACGTGGCGAGGCAAGCGCGGTGCAGTATCTGGTAACCCATGGATACCAGATACTGCACCGGAACTTTCGATGTACTGCCGGTGAGATTGATGTGGTTGCAAAGCTTGAAGCAAACGCTGGACCAACGGTGGTATTTGTTGAGGTAAAGCTTAGAATTGGCGAACTTCACGGAACTGCTGCTTCGGCCGTCGATAAGCGAAAACAGCGGCGCATCATCGCTTCTGCACTACACTATCTGGGGCAGTACCCACCATCTACGGAAGAACCAGGGATCCGCTTCGATGTGATTGAGATACTTCCGGACAACCAGGACAGCTTTACGCTTGTTCACCACGTTGGAGCATTTACTGCAGACTAAATGGTAAAGAGGAGCAGCGATTAGTAGCTGCTCCTCTTTATATAAATGAATGAATGAAAAATAGCTGGTTTACGCGGTTTGCGTGTTTATGACTAGATTGCCTGATAGTATCGGACGAGCCGTTGGCGTTAACTGCACCACGTTGTGTCCACGATTAGTTAGTTTGGCGGCTTTAGATGCAGGGATGAAAATCTGAATCGTTTGGCCGCTTCGCGGAAACAGCAACCCTACTAACACTGACTGTTCCAAAGTAGTTCTCCTTTCTCTAGTATTCACCTCCGTCATCGTACACTTGCATTACGGATTTTGACGGAGGTTTTATCACCTGTACTCACTTAAACAGATTGTAACGCAGTTTATATCCCGTACACATTGTACAGGGAAAATCGGATATGTGCAAACCTAATGCGCCATTTCAGAACTTGCCGATGGCTTGGTTCCACTTCGAAGTAGAAACACCATTGGCAGTACGGCCACGGTTGCTATCCCAATGAGTAGAAAACCGTCATTGTAACTCATGGTCGCTGCCTGTTTCTGAATGGTATCCACTATGATCATAAGCGCGCCCTGTTGCGCCTTGTGCAGATCATACCCATGTGACATCAACATCGCCTGTAACGCGTGAAGGCGCTGCTGAAGCAAGGGATTAGAGGGATATATATTATTATTGAGATCCACGCGGTGGAAACGTCGCATGTTATCAAGGTACGTAGACAGAATCGCGATCCCAAACGACCCGCCCAGCTGCCTGCAGAGGTTGAGCATACTTGCCCCTTGAGCAATCTCTACGCCCTTAAGAGAATTGAAAGCTGCCAGGTTTATGGGCGTAAAGAGTAGCCCTAAGCCGGCTCCACGAATAATGAGGGCAAGCTGCGTATCCGTTTCGCCACTAAGACTGGTAAGGTGTCCAAGGCGCCACATAGAGAAAATATAAAGCGTCATTCCCGTTAGAATAAGTGCTCTTGGGCTCACTAATGCTTTCTTCCCGTTCAAGAGGCGCCCGGCTACTATGGCACTTATACCTGTAGCAATACCGCCAGGCATCAAAGCCAGGCCGGTATCAGTTGCTGTAAAGCCCAATACGGACTGTGAAAACAGCGGGAAGATAAAGATGCCGCCGTACAGCCCAAACCCAAGTGCCAAAAAGAGAACAAGTGCAGCACTTAGATCCCGGTTATGTAAAACCCTAAAGTTCACAATGGGACGTGTATTTCGAGGCGATAGCTCCCACCACACCAGACAAACCAGGGCGATTGCTGAGATTACAGCCAGGCGGAGGATGAGCACATCCTGAAACCAATCGTTTCGGTTGCCCTCTTCCAAAACATACTGCAAACTACCCAATCCCACTGCAAGGAGAAGGATTCCCTGCCAGTCCACATTGATTGTAGTCATTCGATGTTTAGCGTCGGTAAGAAAGAGGTAGATTATGGTCATCGCCCATATGCCAATGGGAATATTCACGAAAAATATCCACGGCCAGTTATAGTTGTCCGTTATCCATCCGCCCAATGTCGGCCCTACGGTGGGAGCAACAATGACACCTAAAACGTAAATAGCCTGTACCATTCCCTGTTGTTCACGCGGAAAAATCTCCCGTAAAGTTGCCTGCACGGTGGAGATAAGCGCCGCACCACCAGCCCCCTGAGCTATGCGCCACATTACCAATTCCTGCAAGCTGCGTGACGTACCGCAGAGAAATGAGGCGACGAGGAAAAGTGTGATAGACCCAAGAAGATAGCGTTTACGCCCGAATCGCGAAGCTAACCAGGCTGTCATGGGTAATACAATGACGTTCGAGAGTATGTACCCTGTCGCCACCCAGCCGATCTCATCCGGTGTAGAGCCGAGATTTCCTGCCATCTGCGGAAGGGAGACGTTTACGATAGTAGTATCCAGCACTTCCAGTATAGCAGTGGTAATGAGACCGGCAAGTAGTATCCATCGATACGGGCTTAACTCCTCGCCATCGTCGTTTAGCTGCGGTGCTTTTGGTTGCGCGTTGGCGCTGGAACCCATTCGCATCTCTCTTCCTTTAACTGTTGACTATTAAACGGATTATATTTCGCACATGTTTAGTACGTAGAACCACTTCGATAGGTTGCTTACCAGCTGTGGCGAGTGTTGTAAAGCGCCTCAGTAAGTACTATAGCCGCCCTGGCACCAGTATGATAGTAATTACCCTCACTATTTGCAATTGATTTACCGACAATACTATGACCCGGAACAAATACGGTAAAACCCGCACGATCCGGACCTAAAGCTGCCGGTAGGTGTGTTCCAAGGGGTGCCCCTCGCATAGATGCCCTAACCGGCGGGAACACTTATTTTGATGACCTCCGTTCCGCACGCCTTGGTCGGTTACAACGAAGAGAAATCGTGCCGGTACGGGAAGTCTGCCCGCCCACGTGATACAGATTCGTCGCGAAATTAAAAAACGGTGAGAGCATGAATGTGCTAATTGTAGACGACAGCAGATCGTCGGCCAAAATGATATGTGCGGTGCTGAACGAGCTAGGGTACGACGCGTCGTTCGTTACAAGCGGAGTCGCCGCGTGGCAGCGCCTTGAAAGGGAGCAGTTTGATGTTCTGCTTACCGACTGGGTTATGCCTGGGGTTGATGGAATTGAACTCTGTCGGCGGGTACGAACGACAAACTCGAATGGCTACACTTACATCATTATCATGACCGGCCGCCCTAATGGTGAAGATAGGGCCATGGGGCTTGCAGCTGGAGCGGACGACTACCTTACTAAGCCGGTTGATCCTGCGGAGCTCAGCGCCAGACTCACCGTTGCTTCACGTATTACGGAACTTCAGCTGGATCTGAATGCCCGTACTGACCGTGCATGTGGCACGCTAAGCATTATGGAGGAGGCAAATTATCGGTTTGAGGAGCTGTTTAGAAGCCTGCCTATTGCGTGTGTCACCCTCGACAGTCGTGGAATAATTCAGGATTGGAACCATGCAAGTGAGGAGCTCTTCGGCCTGCGCGCAGATCAGGCGCTGCAAAAGCCCATTGCACAGCTACTCTATCATTCTGAACCTGCCGAAAAGGTGAGTGAGCGAATAAAAAGAGTATTCGCGGGTGATGCCTCAAGAAACGTGGAGTGGATCTTTCCCCACCCCGACGGAACTTCGCGTGTACTAGAACGCAGTCAGATTCCGATGTATGGCAAGAACAATACTGTTATAGGCTGCATGTGCGCCCACGTCGATATAACAGAGCGAAAATCGCTTGAGGCGCGACTGAACGAGCAATTGCGAATTTCACAGCAATTGAACGTAACGCTGGACGCACAACGCCGTGCGCTGGAAGCCAGCAACCAGCAGCTTTCCGAGCTCGCTCTTAAGGATCCGCTCACCGGGCTACTAAACCGCAGGCACCTCATGACGACTCTAGACAAGTGCTGCGCCTATTCCATCCGACACCAAAAGCCCCTGAGTGTCCTAATGATCGACGTTGACTACTTCAAGAACTATAACGATGACTTTGGGCACCTGGCTGGCGATGAGATATTAAAAGTAGTCGCCACCACTATCACACATTGTGTACGGCGGGAAGACTCGGTCGGTCGGTATGGAGGCGAGGAATTTTTAGTCATCATGCCGGCTGCGCCTGCAGTAGGCGCTAAAGTCGTTGCGGAACGGCTTCAATCCCTTCTACACCAACATACCTGGGTTGAGCGCGAAGTTTGTGTTAGTGTAGGAATAGCCTCGTTAAGTGATGAGACTCCCACTGCAGTCTCCTTGCTTGACCTAGCAGACCAGGCACTTTATAAAGCAAAAAGGGCCGGCAGAAACGCTATAGTCATCGCACAGCACCTGGATCCAGACGTTTGGCGGGCCGCCTGATTGCACTGTTTAACGTGGATGTAGGCGCAGTCGTTCAACGAATACCACCACGGCCCGCGCACACCTGTACGCCAATCGACGGCCGACAATCAACCACGCAGTACACAACGCGTTGTATCGGTTGTGCACAATAGACAATTCTCCTAACTCGTTAGGAAGTGCCAAATACTTCCGGCAGTTCGGCCATTTGATCTTTAATGCAGATCACCAATTTACGCTTGTTGCGGTAAAGTCGCGGTTCGTGCTACAATGCTGAAAATCGCATCAAGGATAATTCTGGCTTGCAACGACGCCTCACTCCTCTTTCCTCACTCATCGCATTGCTTATTATTGCTGGCACGCTCGCCGGGCTTTATGGTATGGCGCTTCGTTTCAGAGTAGAACGTGAAAACAGGCGTGTTGAATTAGGCGTAGAATTTCCTGAAATAAGCTCTCTTGCCCAGTTTTCCGGTATAAGCACACTTTCTGCCTTGCAGCAGTTTCATCAGCGAGATGTTGATGCAGTGATTATAACGGAGGACACAATCTCTTCGTTAGAGGCAACCGGTGGTGTGAGAACCAGCACAGTGGCTGCACCTGGCGGGTCGTGTACGATGGTCAAAGTGATAGACCCTGTGGTGCAGGTACGCATACTAAAAGCCCTGCAGTTACGCGGCATTACCTTGAAAACGGGAGACACAATCCCAGCGAACCGAAAGCCGGGTCACACCTATTTCGTATCCTCACCTCAGGTACCCGCATTTCGTACTGCGGTGAGCTACTATAACCTACGGTCAATCGGCATCGGACTATCGCCTCGTGCGGTGGAACTGGCACATCAGGCCAATATGGACGTCGTCGCCAGAGTAGGAAACTATCCTGGAGTGGATGTCGCCAGTGCGCGTCGTGTTCTCGATCAGCTTCACCGCGAGGGTGCAACCCTGGTTATTTTTAACGGCCAGGATGTGCTAGGTTTCCGGGGTTTCGAGAAACAAGTCGCAGCTCTTCTCAAGCCAAACAGCGCGGGTGTATCGCCAACCGGCGTGCTGTATGGTGAAGTAGAATTCGGCAAGCAACACGGCAATTCCACTCTAGCTGCTGCTCTCAAGGGGGCGTACATTCGCGTTCACAGCATACAGGCAGCAGAGATGGGCGACATGACCGAGCCCGCAATGGTTGAAAGGTTTGGCCTCGCAGCTCGAGAGCGCAATATACGCTTCTGTTACATTCGGCTCCTTACGCAGGCTGGAGATAATACGCTCCAGACGAACCTACAGTATATAAGCCGCGTGGCGGCGCGAATTGCTCACGGACACACCTGGGATGGCGGCGCTATGGCCTTTGGAACAGCCCGGCCATTTCATCGCATTCATGAGCCCCTATTAGTTCGCGCCGCAATAGGACTTTCCATAGCGGGCGGTCTGTTATGGCTTATCACGATACTATTTCCCATAACCCCATCCTTGGCCTACAAGATTTTGCCGTTCCTGGTGGTCTTCTGCTCTGCCTTAGCGGCAGCAGGAGACGAGGGCCGTAAACTTGCTGCACTGTTAGCGGGTATTACATTCCCTTGCATCGCCTGCGTTCGCGCGCTCCCCATTAAAGGTAGCACCTCATCCACGACATCCATAAGTGCCTCTCTTGCGTATGCCTACAGGGCCATGGTAACCGCTTGTGCAACCACCGTGCTGGGAATTATCGCCGTCGACGGCCTGCTGGCATCACGTATCTTTGTTGTAAAGGCTGAGCAGTTCATGGGTATTAAGGCTCAGCACGCAGTACCCATTCTCATTCTCATCGTCTTCATCCTTGCAGGGGGCCCTGCAAGGGTGGGTGAAAATCTCAAAGCCTACTGCTTAAGGGGCTACAAACGTCTGAGTGCGGTCGTTCAGGAGCCCGCATTATACTGGCAGTTGGGGCTCATGTTTCTGGGCCTGTTAGCCATTGCCATCATACTTGCACGAAGCGGCAACGACTCTGGGGTAGCTGTGTCCCCACTGGAAATGAAAGCACGCGCATTGCTCGACCACATATTGCCTGTACGGCCCCGTACAAAGGAATTCTTGGTGGGCCACCCTGCGTGGGTACTTGCGCTTGCGCTTCATAAGCGGGGTAGAACAAAACTTGCAGTACCAGTATTCATTGTTGCGGCGATTGGCCAGGTTTCGCTTCTCAATACTTTCTGTCACATCCACACTCCGTTAATCATTTCCACCTGGCGCGGGGGTCTAGGTGTGTTAATCGGGGCGATCCTGGGAACTTGCTGCTTCGTGGTGCTAGAGCTTATTGCGAAGCGCGTGACGGTGGACGAGAATAATCCCCAGACCAAACAGCCTGCATGAAACCAGCCAGGTTTGTAATATCGGGTTATTTTGGATGTGGTAATGCAGGCGACGAGGCCGTGCTTGCGGGCCTTATTACCGCGCTGCGCAGTAAGAGCCCCCGTAGCGAAATCACGGTGCTTTCCCAGAATCCAGTAGGTACTGAAGTTCTACATGGCGTACGGTCGGTTCACCGTATGCAGTGGGCGGCAGTTAAACATGCACTGCGGGCGAACGATGCACTCATCTCCGGTGGTGGAAGTCTTCTTCAGGATACCACGAGTCTAAAGTCGCTGTTATACTACATTCTCGTCATGCGCGCTGCCCAAACCCACCGCAAACCTGTGATGATGTGCGCCCAGGGTATTGGGCCTCTTAATCGGACCATTTCACAAAAGCTAGTTTCAGCTGCCGCACGACGGTGTAGTGCAATCACCGTACGCGACACGGCTTCTGCCGAGCTGCTGCAACGGCTTGGTGTAAATAAACCAACAGTGGAAGTCACGGCGGATCTTGCGTTTGCATTGGAGCCTGCGCCGGAAGTAGCATTAGAATTTGCATCCGCAATTGAGCGACTGGTTCCGATGGACGACTCCGTTGTTGTCGCCTTGCGGCTGTGGGGTGATGGAACAGATCGCAGCCAGTATAAAGCACTGGTAAATTCACTGCTAAACAGCGTTCAGCAAAACGTTGTGTTGCTCCCTATGCAGCACCCAACCGATCTAGAACTTGCAATGGATATCTACGCTGCATCTGCTGCAAACCCAAGGTGCTCTGTTCTAACACAGTCTTACGCGCCAAGCCTCCTTATCTCTCTTCTTCAACGCGCCAGTGTTGTCGTTGCAATGCGACTCCACGCACTCATTCTAGGAGTTGCGGCGGGTGTTCCACCAGTGGCATTGAGCTACGATCCAAAGGTTGATGCGCTGATGAAGGGCATTGGGTGTGAGGGTGATCTGTTCTCATGGAGAGAACTTAACAGCAATACGGTTGCTAGCCATGTGAACGGAATGCTGTGCGACGCAGTATCTCACCGACATCGCATCCTGGCACAGCAACAGAGGCTTAAAACTTTGGCGATCCGCAATGCAGAGGTTGCTCTGCAGCTGGTGAGGTAGAGGCGACCATGAAAATCCAGGGAGTCATTGCATCGGTTATGGTATCGGATATCGATCGCGCGATAGGGTTTTACAGAGATAAACTAGGTCTTACGGTGGAATCGGAGCATGCAGACTGGGTAATGTTCCAGGAGGGCATCGCTATACAGCTAAGCCCCGTACCTGCCTCCGAGCTGAAATGGGACCCAAACTCCGTTGTAATAACACTGGTTGTAGAAGACTGCGAGGCAGCTTATCGCATTCTCACCTCAAGAGGCGTTGCCTTCCTCAGCGCACCAGCCAGTTCGCCCGGCCTCACTGCAGTTGCTTCGCTTCGCGACACCGAAAACAATGTACTGCAACTTCTTCAACTATAGCAATTCTGGTAACTCATTGCTGTACTATGGGAAGGAAGCGCGCGGTGCATTGCTACGCCCGTAAAATATCTTGAAATCTGGCGCGGGAGTGACGAAATAGCCTGTAGCCGTACGCACAATAGTGAGATGGCTCACCTGGCCTAACAATTGTAGTGCCTGCGGCAACGGTCTTACAATGTGGCCATCTATTCTGAAGGTAGGATTTCTCTCAATTGCCGGGTCAACGGTAATTGGCACTCCAGATTGTCGACTAAACGCCTGCAGCACCTGATACATTGGTATCGGCTTACCAGCTGGTATGTCCACGCCAACAGTGCCATTGTTACGCATCATTAAATCCCACGGTGAGAGTGCCTTCACTGCCTCCGTCTGGCCAGATTGCGGGGTCATAATAATGGGCGCGCTTACGTTATAGCCAAACTGCTTAAGCTGGCGCAGGAGTAACATTCCATTTGTTCGCTGCGCAAATAGGCGAGCACGCATTGCAGCCACATTTTGAGTGAAGCGATACACGCCTTTGTCATCTACAGTATATGTCAAGGCGTCCTCATCACAGATATCCTTGAGAACAGAATTAAGGTTTGCATTCACAATGTTGAGAGTGACCTCGCCTTTTACCGTATCATTCGGAATAAACTGCATGCCAACCTGTTTGAAAACAGCTAGCAATAACGACTTCACATTGGCATGG
>JAJYCW010000047.1 GCA_021777995.1 bacterium | reverse complement strand
GTGTCAGAAGAAACAGAGATGCTTTCAGTCGGTTCCAACATAGCTTAGTCTATCCTTTTTCGCCCTACGAGTAATTTGCACGCGAATTGACATTTTCACTGTCCCATTAATTATAGACACATAGGGCTGCTGTTGCGCTCTGACCAACGAACCCTCATCTGGTCTCAAAGACTTTTACATTAATCGTCACGAGGTTTCGCTATCGGTAACGGGCCATGCAAAGCTCACCGCGCCACAGCTGCTTGCCCTTACACGCCCAGTTGGTGCAACCAGCGCCAAGTTGGTAGAGAACAGTACAGGCCTAGAGGTTAATGTTAAGGGGAACGGGTCGCAAACATCTAGCAAAAAGCTTGTCGACATTGTAGAAAAAGCGGGCGGCACGGTTGACGAACCAGCGGCTCATATAGAAGACACCAAGTAACGTGGACGCGTTGCCATTTGTGTAGCATTCTAGCAACGGGTACCCAAGTGTGGAAGGCAATTAAGCTGGTTTGGTTCGCCGCAATATGGTGGGAGCGCCACAGACTTGTTTCCGCCGTACGGTGCAAAATTGGCCCGCTGCCCCTTGATATTCCGCTTTGCATTTTACATTGCGATCCCTGGCATAATAACTTGCATATTATAACTGGATGCTGTTGTCCACAAATACGCCGCTGGACGGACAACCTGAATTGTCCATTCGCGTAAAATAATAATGTACACAACATTCTTTCAGGAGTCAGTGATGAAAACCGCAACACTCAATATCGCAACCGCGATTTTAGCTATAACAGGCTTGGCAGCTATCAGTAACACGGCCATGGCGGGCAAGATTGCCTGGCAGCATACGGGCGAACTCGCAACCGTGGTAAGCGTAAGTGGAAACAGTGTAACCTTGGTGACCACCAAGCAGGCAACCCCGGTAGAGACCGCTGTAGAGCCCAATACGCAGCTTGGCGGCATCTGTGTGGACTGTGGCCAGTTCCTGCCATTTACGCCCGCCAAGAGCGGCGCTTCCTGTGTAATGTGCAGCTGCGGCAGCCCTAATGCCACCTGTGTTAGCTGGAAAGAGTTGAAGAAGCCCACATGGCAGGCGATGCTGCAGTCGCTGCCGGTTGGCATTGGCTTGCGAGCTGTGTTCAACACACCAAACGACCCCGCTTCCGGCCTTAAGAGCCTTTACATAAACCGACGCCAGGTACTGCTCCCCGTTAGCGGCCTTAACGCCCTAACCCCACAGCAGCTCGTTGCTTTGGTGCGACCAGTTGGCGCCGTGAGCGCGACGCTTGTAGATGGTGGTACCCGCATTGAGATGAATTTGAAGAATGACTGGACGAACAAGGCCAGCAAGACGCTTATTGGTATCCTGAAAAAAGCCGGTGCTACCGTCAGCTCGCCCGTTGTTCTTGCATCCGCCAAGTAACTCCGTTAAAGATTTCCTCCCAGCAAGACGACTTCCGCTCCGGCCCCCGGAGCGGAAGTTATCATTTTGTGTACACAGCAGTCCATGGGCGTCAATTAAAACGATACAGGTATTGGGGCCAGGGATTCTGGTGTTCAGAGTTGTCTAACAATGGCATTGTGCGTAAATGCCGTTGACATCGCGCACCTAACTCCGCTAAAATGCACCTTATAACTGTTTCCTCAGGATGCCGTGTTTCAACATGACCACGCCTACAACTCGTCTAGCGGTTAAAATGAGCCGTATCACCCGAACGTTCCCGGGCGTGGTGGCCAATAGTTCGGTTAACCTCTCGGTAGTGGCAGGAACCTTTCACGCTGTAATAGGGGAGAACGGCGCGGGAAAATCGACACTGCTCAACATCCTCTTCGGCAAGTACCTACCAGATAGCGGCACCATAGAGATTGATGGTGAGGATGTCACCGGTAACCTTCATCAACCCGTGGATAGCATTAAGCGCGGGGTCGGGCTGGTTAGCCAGCACTACTCACTGGTACCTGCACTCTCGGTACTCGATAACCTCATGCTTGGCAGCAGTTCCACTTCCGCCATTCTAAGCTTCCGGTCGGCTGCCGCGCGTGCAGAGAGCCTTATCAGTGATCTGGGTATCTCTGGGATTGACTTGCGGGCGCGTGCCGGTTCCCTTTCAATCGCTGCGCAGCAGAAGGTTGAGATATTGAAGGCCCTCTACCGAGAGGCGCGCATCCTGCTGCTGGATGAACCAACGGCAGCGCTGGCGCCGCAGGAAGCGGACGCTCTTTTTCTGTTGCTGGCACGATTGAAGTCACGCGGAACCACGATCGTATTTGTAACACATAAACTGCGCGAGGTCTTATTGAACAGCGACTCAGTCACGGTTTTGCGCAATGGCAGAAACGCGGGTGACTTCAAAACGAGCGCCACCAGTAGTGAGGAGTTACTTGCTGCCATGCTTGGTACACGTATGGCGGTGCCCGCGACGGTTAAATCACCCCGGCTCGTTGAGGAAGGCGCACAACCTCTGCTAGAGTTACACCGAGTGCAGGTGCGAAACGCGCGGGGTATTCTGGCTGTACGAGATGTGGACCTTCAGGTGAGGCCAGGCGAAATCGTGGGTGTTGCGGGAGTCGACGGCAGTGGACAGAACGAGCTTGCCGAAGCGATTGTAGGCACAGTTGGGACCAGCGGGGGAAAGATGGTGCTGGCTGGCGATGACATCACAACCAGACCGGTAGCGTTGCGGATGGGTGCAGGTATCGCCTATATTCCGGCGGATCGGCATAGAACGGCGATAGTTCCCTCGTTTAATATCGCCGAGACGTACCTTCTTGGACATGAGCAGGACAGCGCCTGGGGTGGCGGAGTAGTGATCAACTGGGCGTTGGCCCACAAGCGCGCAACCAACATGCTGCAGCAATATGACGTGCGGGCGAGTTCGCGTGGTTCCGCGGTGCGTTTAGGCTCACTCTCCGGCGGCAATCAGCAGAAGGTGATTGCGGCCAGAGCGCTAGAGGCGGCTCCACGCCTGATAGTAGCCTGCCAGCCAACACGTGGGCTGGATGTTGCCGCTACGCGCTTTGTTCACGATGCGCTGCGACGAGCCGCGGGTAATGGTGTGGGGGTACTGCTCTTCTCACTCGACCTGGATGAGATATTTGAAATGTCCGATCGTATCGCCGTAATGTACAACGGAGCGGTCACAGGTGTGATGGCACGTAGCGAGGCCACCGTGGCAAAGGTGGGCATGTTAATGACGGGCGGTGAGCAGTGATCGACGCTGCTACCTCAAGCACGTTGGAGCCTGGTCGCAGGCGAGCGTTATTATTCACGATTTTCCGGCCAGTAGGTGCCGTCACAGTGGGACTGCTTTTAGTAGCACTGTTCATTGGCCTTTCTGGGTACAACGTGCCGCAGGCATTTTCCGCGCTCTTTATCGGCGCAACGGGGTTGCAGTTGGTACCGTTTAAGGTGAACCTGTTTCCGCTTGCACAGTCGCTAGCACAAACTGCACCGCTCTTATTTACCGGTGCTGCCATCGCCTTTGCCCTTCGCGCGGGGATGTTCAACATTGGGGCACAGGGTCAGATGGTGGCGGGGGCACTCGCTACCGCTGTCGTGGGTGCCTGGGATCCAGCGCTCCTTTCACCTTTGCACATAGTACTATGCCTTGCAGTCGGCGGGATAGCAGGCGGACTTTTAGGCGCTGCTGCGGGGCTATTGAAGGCGTATCGACACGTACACGAAGTGCTTTCTACTATCATGCTGAACTATGTTGCCGCCGATGCCGCGGATTATCTTGTGACCCACGGGCTGAAGGAGCGTCATAGTATGGCTCCTCAAACGGTCAAAATCTCACAGGCGGTGTACCTTCATCCCCTGGTATCGGGAAGCGGTCTAAACGCCGGATTGTTCGTGGCCGTGGTCGCAGCGGTAGGTGCCTCGCTCGTGATTAAATATACCAGTTTGGGCTTTCGTATACGAACAGTTGGCGAGAACCAGGAGGCGGCAGCCGCGGCTGGGGTAAACGTACCAGCTGTTCTCACCACTACAATGTTCATTTCTGGACTTCTCGCAGGGCTTGCTGGCTCGGTTCTTGTGTTGGGGCTGGAGCACAGGTACATCAAGGGTATGACCGGGACGTATGGTTTTGATGGAATATCAGTGGCCTTGCTAGGCGGTGCAAGCAGTGTTGGAGTAACAGTTGCTGCCCTGTTTTTTGGTGGCCTCACCAGCGGGGCAGGGTATATGAGCCTCCAGACGAACGTTCCCGACTCCATTGCGATCGTGGTACAGGCAGCAGTTGTGCTCTTTGCTGGCGCTCGCACGCTACCCTGGAGACAGAGGCGGCAGCCTGCGCCTGTAGCCAAGCCTACGAAGGGGGCGTTCGCGCCAGTGGATGCTGCCGATGACTGATTTGATCTTGTCGCTTACATGGGGAACGCTCTACTATGCCACTCCGCTTACCCTCGCGGCGATGGGAGGGGTGCTGAGCGAAAAGGCGGGTGTGGTCAATATCGCGCTTGAAGGATTTATTCTCGCTGGCGCTTTTGCAGGAGTGTGCGCCGCGGATGTGTCGTCGCGCTACGGGGTGTTTCTCTCCAATGTCATCGGGATTTTCGCAGCGGTGGTAGTAGGAGCACTGCTTGGTCTCCTCCATGCATTTCTAACCCAGAAGACGCGCATGGACCACGTGGTGAGTGGTTTGGGGATCAACCTGCTGGCCTCTGGTGCGACACAGTACCTGTACTTGCACGAATACCCACAGGGCCTCACTGTGACCGGTATCCCGCGGTGGATGTTCCTCGTTGCAGCAGTTGTGCTGCCCTTTATCGTTCAGTTCCTGCTGGTTAGAACGCATTGGGGGCTAAAGCTTCGCGCGGTAGGCGAGAGTTGCGAGGGAGCTTTCATGGCGGGCGTTTCCGCGCTTCCCGTCAGGTTTGCCGCCGTTACGCTCTCTGGGGTACTCGCTGCCCTGGGAGGTGCCTACCTGTCGCTTGCAGACGACCACAACTTTTCAACCGATGTTTCTGCTGGGAAAGGTTATATTGCGCTCGCTGCAGTCATCTTTGGCAAATGGAACCCTCTTGGCGCAGCGGGCGGCGCCCTCTTCTTCGGGTTTTTCTATGCGCTGCAGACCGAGCTGCAAATTCGGCATATCAGCGCCCACTTTTTAGGAATATCCTGGACGAATTCGTTTTTACTCGATATGCTTCCTTACATTATGACCATAGTTGCCTTAGCCTCGGTAATTGGCAGAGCGGTTCCACCTGCTGACCTGGGCCGAGAGGAGCTAGCGGGATGATCGTGCTAGGGATTGATCCTGGAACGGCGATTACCGGTTACGGAATTCTATCGGCGTCTGCGGGCAGGGTGGAATACGCGACACATGGAGTGATTACTACGCCGGCGAAAATGGAGATGCCTAAGCGTTATGAGCTTCTCTATGAGAACGTAAGGCAGCTCATTACCACCTACAAGCCCGACCACATCGCTACGGAGCGGCTCTTTTTCTCGAAAAATGTTAACACAGGAATTGCCGTGGGCGGGTCCATTGGGGTTATTCTGCTTGCGGCGTCGCAAGCGGGGCTAACATGGAGCGAGCACAGACCGGCCGAAGTTAAGATGGCCGTTGTGGGGTACGGGGCTGCTGAGAAGCATCAGGTGCAGTACATGGTTCAGCAACTGCTAAGGCTCACAGAAATTCCGAAACCGGACGATGCTGCCGATGCGCTGGCCATTGCACTTTGCTACTGCCACACTGCCTGGTCTGGCCGGCACGTCTAAACGTGGCAGGGTACGCTGTCCGGTAATCGCGCGAATGACCGGACAGCGATTCGGTGTTACTTAACGGGAGTTGGGTTCGTCTCTGGTCGGGGGTTGAAATCGGCGGGAATGTGATTGACTATCCCCTTGGCGTAATCAGTAGGCAGTACCCCAATCTGCTGCAGTCCGAAGTGCAAATCGGCTGGCTGAGTATCGATAAGTGCCTGCGGGATCATGGCGTAATATGCCGGAAGAGGCGCAGCCTTACCAGCAAGTCTTGCGGGGTCGAAGGCATTTAACAGGCCGCTTACCAGCGGGCTGGCATCTGTGGGACCTTCGTTCTTCAACCCGCGTTTGAGCCCCAGCGCAACGCCTCGCTCCTCATCTGGCAGCTTTGCTAGCGGTGTAAGCCCAAATAGTTCGTCCGCCAGTCTAACCACGGAGGACTGATTACCCACTTCATGGTCAACGTAGTTAACACGGCTGTAAGGGGAGACGAGCAGGAATGGCACGCGGGGTCCGTCCGTCAGGCGACGCCCATCGGGGCCAATGATGATGCCGGGTGGTGGAACGTTGTCGTAGTCGCCTTCGGAGTCATCAAACGTAATCACGATTGCGCACTGTTTCCAGTAACTACTTCTGGCAATGCGATTGATGGTTTCCGCCACCATGGCTTCGCTTATGCGTGAATCTGAGTATCCGGGGTGATCATCGTCACCTAGAAAGCTGGTGGCCGCGCGTCCAGTCTGGCATTCGGGCTTAAGGCCCATGTTATTCAAGTACCCACCCTTTACATAGAAGACTCCACGATGCAGCGAGTGCGCCGCGAGTGCCTTGTAAAAATCATCGAGACCGTGAAGGTGTTTGCGCATGACTGGATTATTGGCGATATAACCAAAGTATTGGGGCCCATTGTGATGGGTGATATAGGATGCCGTCGCACCAGACGCGTCTAACGGCCCTTCCGACGGGCTCTCCTGGTCGAACCCTTCCTCATACCAGCCCCAATCTATGGCAGAACCACCCCGTTTCTGCAGCGCCTTAATGTCCTCCGCAACGTCTTTCAGGTCCTCGCCGGGCCGTGTATCGTGCTTGGCGGACGCAGCTGCAGTGCCACGCGCAAGGCTTAACGGCAGTGATGCAAACGTGAGGTTGATCTGCGGGTTCTTGTCCTTACTGTCATATTTGGCATAGGGCATGCGGTTTTTGGTTGTTTTATCGAGAGCTGAGCCCCAGAATGGATTGTGATCATCCACTACAGGTACGCCTCGTCCGCCACTCAGCTTGCCATCCGCTTCATTGGGATGAAGCATCCACTGTGTTACACCCGTTTGAGCTGCAATAATTGCGAGGTTTCCAGGTGTGGAAGGGCCTGTTATCTGCTGGAAAATGTGATCGCAGAGCACAAACCTATTCGCGTACCGCCAGAGAAACGGTATGGTATCACCGTCCTCGTAGGCCATTGCAAGCTCACCCATCTGTTTGGCACGTAGCGATGGATTACCCGTCGGCGAAAAGCGCCTCTCCTCGGTAAGTGCGAACCTGTTCATCAACGGCTTGCCATTCACAACGTTGATTTTGGCGACGATAGACCCGTGAGAATGATCGATGTCGTCGGTGTCGGCCGCCTGCTGATCTGGCCCTATTCTAAATGGATGCACCATGGCGGTGGTACCGTTCGTGTTAATGATTGGCTGGTAGAAACCCGGTGTGGAACTGGAGGACTGGCTGAAGAGCCCATCGGCACCAGGGAACGTACCAAAGTATGAATCGAACGATCGGTTCTCCTGGTAGATTACAAACAGGTACTTTACATGCTGGCGCAAAAGAGCCAGGGTTCTAGCTTGCGTTAGCACCGGTTCATGAGCCACTTCGCGCTTCATGTGAAGCATCAACTCGTCGGGGTGAACCTTTAGCCGGGGCGCTGCAGCTTGTGCATTCAGCTGGCTTGCCGCCACCGTAAGCGCCGCAACACCTGCAAGGCGCATCCGTTTATTCATAGCACATCCTCTATAATGATTTTAGCCGGCCTCGGTTGCCAGCTTGTCTGTGTAAGTTTACACCACACAGCGATTAAGAATCTGTTAACAAAGTCCGCGCGCTGTCAGGAGGTATCCTGACCAGGTTTGCTGAATCTCAAAGTACGGGATGTAATGGAGGTGAACATTGAAGATTGGGATTAACAGATGGACGATGCCAGGGGCCTGGTCTGCCGCAAAATGTATCCAGGTGGCTGCGGACAGCGGGTTTGACACTCTGGAGCTGAACCTTGAGGAATCGGGTGACGTTCGACGAGGGATGTCACAACACGACGCAAATGACTTAAGGAAGCTCGCGAATGACACTGGCGTTGGCCTTCCGTCGGTTTCGTGCGGCCTGGGTTGGAAGTACCCGCTCTCCTCCACAGACGATGCCGTGCAGAAGGAGGGGATTGGGGTCGCTACGGAGCTCCTTAAAACGGCGGCATGGTTGGGTGCGGATACAGTGTTGCTTGTGCCCGGCCTGGTAACTGAAACTGTCGCATACGACGTCGCGTACAACCGGTCACAAGAGGCGCTTCGACAACTTGTTCCTGTGGCTGCCGACCTCGGGGTTGCAATTGGCATTGAGAACGTGTGGAACAGGTTTCTCTTGTCGCCCCTTGAATTTGCCCGTTACATTGACGAGTTGGAAAGCCCCTCGGTTGGTGCCTATTTCGACGTTGGTAACGTGTTGGTAACCGGTTATCCCGATCAGTGGATTCGCATCCTTGGCAAGCGCATCCGCAAAGTGCATGTGAAGGACTTTAAGTCCGGAATTGGCAACATTGGTGGGTTTTGCAACGTTCTGAATGGGGATGTTCCCTGGGCACGTACCGTTGCCGCATTGAATGAGCTCGGCTATGACGGCCCTGTTACCGCCGAGGTGGAGGGCTACCGGGTATTTCCGGAGTTGGGCCTGCGACACATTGCACAGACCCTGGAAACAATCTTTAGGCCTAACCAATAGCGTCGCACATAAAGAAGTACGGGCAGCGCGCGCAGGTTTCATCTTTAGGTTTTGGCTCAAACGAGCTCGAACTGGACGACTGTATGAGATCTACTATCTCTGTAAGGTGGTTTAACCGCTTGGTTACGCTGGCTGTCCACTTCTTTGAAATCCCGGGCGATGCGTCAAGGAGATTAACGTACTTCACCACGATCTGCTTGGCGTCTATACCGGTGCATTGTGCGGCTGCATGCCGTACGATCATATGCTTGTTGTCATTCAACGGTTTTCCAGGATAGTCCATTTTAAGGCACCAAACCTCGGCACACTTGCCATCTTCATTCCAGCCCAGAACGCTTGGGATGGTGATCTTGAGGCCACCTATTCTGGTAGTCAGTTTGTGGTCCATCAGTTTGCCGCCGGGTCGCTTAAGTTCGGCCATATTGGTGTCAATCACGTGGGCGGCTGCAAGAAGGAATTGCTGCATTGCGATATTACCGTCTTGACGAGATTTGCATCCATTGTCGTAGCGCTCGGCAACTCCTTCGCGTAGCGGCTCACCGCTGCTCCAGGTCCGCAGAACGGTGTACACGGCGTTCCAGAGCTCCCTATACTCCGTGTTTTCTGTGGGTGGTGTGAGCCTTAGAAGGTGAGCGTACGCAAATTTCCGAGGGCAGGCTTCGAAATCTTCTAGCGCTCGAACGCTCAGTTCGCTGCCTTCGAATCCTGGCAGATGCAGAACTCCGGTACTTGTGTGCGATACTGGCTGCGAGCCGTTGGCGGCACCAACCTCCGTCAGAATACCCAGCAGCGGAGTAACGTAGCGGCAAGGAGGAGTGTCACCACGTTCTTTGTTTCCATCCCTTCCTGTAGGTGACAGTAAGACCAGGCAATCTCGAGCTCGGGAAGCCGCTACGTAAAATAGCTCGTTAAGATCATCCTCAAACCTGAGCGCGGGCGGCAACTGCACCATCGCCGAATTATTCGGTTGTTTGAACTGGTTCTCGTTTAAATTGGGAACGTACACTACACTAAACTCCAACCCCTTAGCCTGGTGAATGGTCATTAAGTTTAGTGTGTTCCCGCCTGGCGGAACTGAACTAATCGCGCTGTTTGTGTCGGCTCCATTGTGGATAGAGACTCGAGCCTGCAGTAGAAAGTCTTGTCGCTGTTGGACTGCCGACATACCCGTTTCCACGTTGTGTGCGGCGGCTGCCATTTGCAACAGCGCTTTTACGGCACTACAGGAGGGGAGTCGATGTTCTGGGGGTCCATTTAGCAGGCGAGTAATGAAGGATCGCTGGTCGATAATGAACCTGGCGAGGAAATGCCACGTACCCATGTGATTTAGTTGCTGGCAGGTGCCCGCAAGACTTTGAATTGTTGCGGTTAGACCACTCTGTACACCCGGTATGACATCACCTGATACTGCGAGGGAGTTGGACGCCGCTACTGCTGCCTCACAGGCGATCATCTCCTCGTCTACATACTCAACTTCGTAGAGCTCAATCGCGGTACGCATGGCGTAAACCTGGCCAACTGAAACCTGTAGGAGTGCCACGAGCTGCCGAATTTCCCTGCGCCGGAACAGCTGCCCAGAATGGGCGGTCGCAATTCCAGCTTGTTCAAGGCAATGTGCGATGGCTGCAGCTTCGCGATTTGTTCTGCACAGAATGGCCTGACTGCCGTACGGATATCCTTTCTGGCAGTACTCTCTAATCAGTTGGATCAGCGTTTCATTCTGGGCCAATTCGTTTGCAGGTCTTACTAGATACGAACCTGCGTAAGGCATAGGCGACCGTATCGCGTGGTACTGTTCTGTTGGCGTTGTAAGCTCCGATATGACAGAAACGATCTGCGGCACGGCTCTGTAGTTTGTTCGCAGACTGTAGGCCGCATGAGTTTGCTTTTCTGGATCAAGCAACACACCGTTACCTGCGCCTTGGAAGTGATAAATCGCCTGGTGCCTATCACCTACCAACCAATGAGATCCGTGTGGCCCTTCCAGTTTCGAAAGCAGCGATGCTACCGCGGGACTTACGTCTTGAACCTCGTCCGCAACAAGGTACGGAAACTGGCTCTGCAGACTACTTCGCGTTTCAGGACGTTCATCCAGCAATGTAACGGGCAGCAGGATAAGATCACCAAAATCTAGCAACCCCTTTGCTCGCAACAGTTTATCGTACCGTTCATAGACCAGGGACGCCTCGACTGATCGTTGTGCCTTTATCCAGCCCTCATCGCTTGCTTTGGCAAGTTCGTCCTGCGCTTCTCGCTGATAGTCACTGTAATTCACACCTCGCGACTTTGCTAGCGATATGCATTTCACTATATCTGCTAGAGCAATGATCGGATTATTAAGCGTTGCCAGATAGCGGAGCCCAAGTGTATCAATGTTCTCCAGCAGCAGGTGCACTGCCTGAGTGAGACCAAGTACACGAGGCGTATCTGGTATTTGCAAATCGGCACCATACTGCCGTAGAATTTCCAGGCCAAATGCGTGGAAGGTTCCTACCCAGGGCAGGTGGGCGCGATCGCCCAGGACCGGGGCGAGCCGGTGGCTAATCTCGTTGGCTGCCCGGTTGGAAAATGTAAGGGCCGCTATAGACTCCGCTGGCACATTTCTTTCGTCGACAAGCACCTGAATCCTCGTCGCCAGTGTGAGAGTTTTGCCTGTACCCGGTCCGGATCGTACTATCACCCGCGGCTCCGACGCGCGCGCTGCTGCCAGCTGGTGGTTGTCGGGTCCGGTGATAGGGTGAGACGAAGGCAAATCTTTCGCGTCTGTGTCAACTGTAAGAAGCGCGGAGATCAGTTGCTGGAGAACGAGATTTTCCTCGACGCCCACAAGCTCAGCGATCTCTGAACAGATTAGGTGATGCTTGAGGTATGCCTCTCGCAGCAATGGCGCGGGCATCAGGAGTTCGCGTGCGAACAGATTGGCCTCGCGTTCGCGCTTCTCCTCGGGGCTGTACGGTATTTCGGTTGGGCCAGAACTTGTCAGGTCCGTTTCGTTGTTTACAGCAATGAGCGCTGGTTCGGTCAGTCGATGAAGATTCACGTCGTTGTGGAGTTTGAGATGTGCGAACTCGTGGGCGATGACGAAATTCTTGTAGCGTGGGTCTAACGCGCTGCTGACCAGAATGTATTTCGAATCGGGGTAATAAATACCAACAGCGCCCTCAAGCAACCCATCGGTGCTTTCAATATCATGAAATCGTACGCCAGTTAACGTGGAGGCAGCTTGGAGCAGCTGATCCGCATTTACCAGTGCGGAGGTAGGATAATCCAGGTGCAAGCATAGCTCTGAATGCCAACTTCTGGCTTGCTTTACTAGGGGGGACGAGTCTGGCACGTTAACCTCTTCTACAACGTTTTGGGCCTTAATCTCACGAGTGGCACTGTTAGCGGCGACCTAACAACAGAGCTCCATCCACGCCTGACGAACCTCATACGGCAAGTCTGGTGTGCTGGTTAGAGCCTGTTCAAATTCAAGTCGCTCAACTGGTTGGCACCTAGCGCCGCGGCGCATGTACATGGTACTGGATCGCACTGCCTCCTCTTGCTGCAGGTAGGCAAACACCTGGCCGGCGGTGCATTGCAGCTCGGCTGCGAGGCTTTCGAGCAGGGCAACAGGTACAGTATCGGCTACGATCTGACGGTGGTGCAGCCTGGTGAGCAGGATAGGGCTGATATGGCACGCAGCCGCGATCTGCATCACGCGATCCCGAACATTACGACCTTCAGGTATGAGTCCTGGTATGGGGGGTAATGGATCGCCAGTCATGTTTACTGGTAGACACTTGTGAAACAGAGCCTCCAGGGAGATCATTGCGTCATCCGCAGAGGTCCCCGACCAGATATTTTTGCATTCATAGCCGATAGCAGCTGGTAAAACCCTATTCATGATAATCACTTTCTTAGTAGCAGAGTCGATCTGTCCGATGGATTATTTCCGTTTGGTGCCCCTAAATAGACCCAACCTGTCGGCACGGTAGTGCTGCATTAACTGCTGTTAGAGTCGGAGTAGTCCGAGATCCAGGCCTGTTTCTCCTCTGCCGTCATGTCTGGGGCTTTGGCCACGGCCTCCTCAAACGAAAGCAGCGTTGACGTGACACCGCTGGGCTTGGCTGCTGGGGCCATCGCTTCCTCGGAGTTAACCGGCAGTCGGCCCCGCGGGGCACGTTTGTACATCGCAGCTTGGGGCGTGCTTTGTGGTGTACTGAGCATGGCGATAAGAGCGTCGAGCTTTGTGTTCACCATTTGGGCAAAGGTGACCAGAAGTGACAGAGGGGTGGTGAGAGGGTCTACCTGACCCTTAAGCATCCTGGAGATGACTGTGTTGCCCACTCCCAACTTCCGCGCAATATCGGCTGGTTTAACTTCAGCAGCCTCCATGGCTTTCAAAAGTGATGGGTATTTCGGCTCTGGTGCAGTATTGGTTTCAATCGAGGCACGAAGCCCCGCTAAATCAATCGGCTGCGCAATGATGGATTCTAGCTCGGCAAATTCTTCGACTGCAGTGGGGCCGCCGCGCCTGTATGCTAATTCCCACCATACAATCTCATCCCGCAGTTCCTCGTGCTCAACGACCCATTCAGCGAGTGGACGCGGCGTTGCCTGCTGTCGATCAAATAACCACCTTTCACGAACAGCGTCTAGGCTTTGGCTGCCCGGTGTTTCAAAATGGTTCGTGTTGCTCATCCTAAATCCTCCTGAGCTTCGGCCCGACGTATACGCTTCGCCTGTTCGCGAGTTCGCTTGATGAGGGCGTTACACTCCTGAACCGATATGTTCATCAACTCTGCAATTTCAATGTAGCTGTAATCGCGCGCTAGTAGTTGAACCGCTAAGAGTTGATCATCATTGAACTGGGATAAATAGCCGTGCTCCAGATAGACACGGTCAACGACGCCTTTGATACCGCTTGCCGATCGATCAAATGCCCACCGGTCATCCTGGAATTTCGACTCATCGAAGTCATTGAAGTTATCGGTAGGCCGTTCGCGATCGCCTTGGTGCTGGATTTTTACACCGGCCCCCAGTATGTGGCTTTTAAGAGCATAATAAAACCTGCAGTGCCACATGTAGCCACCAGAGGCTATTTTTGTGAATATCTCCATCGCGATATTGTCACCGAGCGTTTTTTTCTGCTCATGGCTATAATATGAGCCAGAAAGCATACCCGCAATCGTGCCTTTCTCACGATCCATCAAGATCTGCCACAGGTCAGTAAGCGGTTGACCAAGCCCAATACGATGCCAGTGGAAAATCGCGAACGCGATAGTCTCGGAATCCAAGTAGTGGGGATCGGCTTTGTCCTTTATCCTGGCAAGTTTTAAAACCGCGGCTGGAGACAGCCGCTGGACTTGGTACTGAGCGGCTAGCCGCTCCGGTCGACACATGCACTGTCCATTTGGGCCGTGTGGAGGAACCAGACCTCGTGGGCTGATAGCATCTAGAGACATTGTGATCGCTCCTGCAAATGAAGTAGGCAACGGCGGGATCAGCTCAGCTGGGGATTCCGCCTTTCCATTTAATTAATCACGCCCTGTTAGATAGTTTTCCGGTTCGATCGATATTTCCAAAATAAATATTGCACAAAGACCCTTACAGTTGAGCGGAGTAGTAGGCGCACGCGTTATCGGGGTATTGGTATCCTCCAGGTTTCTACGTCGAGATCAAGGGAACCGGCTAATGAATGTTTGCGGTCGCACACGATATTGAAGCATGAAGATTCTTTGCATTGAAGGTGCGAACGACGCTTCAACGAAATTCGTCCATTACGTCGCTTTTCCAGGTATGTCGGCTGACTCGGAAGCGGTTAACCGGTAACATGAGGTTCATTTTTGGTTATCCTCTTCATGATGCATATACTCGAAGAGTGAGCCATCGTTCGATTTTTTGGGCGCAACCAAAACGACCATTGTATCGCTCCTCCGAATTTAGTGCGCGAGCTCCGTGAATTAACCGGACAACCATTGCTGTTTTTCGGCATCAGTCATATCGGGCGCTGCTGCAATCGCATCGTTAAACGTCATGGTTGCAGTATTTGCACCATTGCCGTTTGTCGCTACAGGGTGTTGCTCCTGGGTGGAACCTGATTCGTCGGAGGCTTGTATTATTTCATTGGATGCGTTATGTTCAGCACTGCGCTCGGCCACCGCGGAGGTTATGCTACGACTTTCACGCTTGTACATAGCCGGTTCGGGTGTGAGAGGAGGAGTTCTCAACATCTCTATGAGCGTGTCCACTTTAGTATTCACTGCCTGCGAGAGCGATATTAGGAATGTTACCGGTGCCGTGAGCGGATCTATTTGGCCCCGCAACAACCGCGCCAGCACCGTGGTGCCAACCTGAAGCTTTGCAGCGATGTCTCGAGGTTTCAACCCGGTAGCCTCTATCGCAGCTGTCAGCGATGTCGTGGGCATACCATCAGCTATACCGGACTGTTCAGCGCCGGATAGCAATGTGATGTCCAATGGGCGGTCGAATACGGACTCCAGGGCGGTGAGCTCGGCGAATGCATCGGCGCCGTGATGGCGATAGAGTAATTCCCACGACACAATTTCGTCACGAAGCTCTTCGTGTTCAACTATCCACACCCCCATTGGCTTAGGTGACGGCTGCTGCCTGTCGACGAGCCATAGATCACGCACAGTTTCGGCATTAGGACCACTTTGGGCATGGTGTAGGTTTGACTCGCTCATCGTTTCCCCTCGTTTCGCTCAGCCTTCTCAATACGTTTTACTTTTTCGTGCACCTGTTTTACCAATGCCGTACACTCCTGAAGCGTTATCTGCATACGCTGTGCAATACACTCATAGCTGTGGCCCTCATATCGAAGTTTAACAACCAGCAGCTGATCATCGTTTAACTTTGAAAGATACACGTTATCCAAAAGGTTCCTGGTCTCAACCATGGAGAAGTCGAGGCGCGCTTGGATGCTAGGCGTGCCACCGGCTACGGTATCAAAATCGTCTACTTGCGTGGTTTTCGTCGCATGGGTTTTGTTTAGATGGTCTGATACTGCGGTTTTAATACGCATGTTAAGTGCGTGAATAAAGTGACACTTCCATAGGTAAGTTCCAGACATTATTCCTTTGTACATCGCGAGGCGTACATCCATTATGACGTCTTCTTTTTGATCCGAATTCGTCATGCTGGAGTAAGTCATGCGCTGTATGTCGGAAGCGATCTTCCTTTTTGTGCGACTCTCCAGAACAGTCCACAGCCTGTCAACCAGGCTCTTTAGCCCGGCTAAATGCCAGGAGTGTAAAACATATGCGATCGTCTCCAGATCCATATAACCGGGGTCGGAGGGAAGTGTTATCGCGGCATGCCTCAAGACCATTTCTGGAGACAGCCGCACAGCTTGCTGTTGGGCTATGAGGCGACTATCTTCACATTTGCAGCCCGGGCTATGTTTGGATAATGCTGTTGCAGTAATAGAACCGGAAGTCGATTGGCTGTAGGGGCTAGAATCATCTTGAGACATTAGCATTACTCCGGAAAATGAAATAGGTAACGGCGGAGCCCGTGTGTGGGGAAAATCCGCTTTACCATTTAACTAATCTCGCCCTGTTAGATTTTTTTTCGGATTCAAATGAAATTACTTCATCAACTATTGCACAACCGGTACGCATCCCCACCCAGAGGACGCATATAGGCATGCTATGGGGATAGATTTACCCTGTAGACATCGGCGCGCGCGTTTCCATAGACGCGCTGGAGATAAGCGGGGACCGGAATGAGCCCACAAAACATGGGTGCAAGTTGCGGAGCGGAGGTATCACCCGGATCTTTCTGAGTGAAGACAATGTACTGAACGCGCATACGCCGCAGCATGGCAATTCGCTGGGCGTCCGTTGTGGTGGGCAGCGCGAAACGGACAATTCGAGCGAGTTTACCACCGTAGTCTGGCGTTTCTCCCCAGTGACCGCAATAGACATGCCGATCAGTCATGCCGGGTAAAAAACATGCGTCGGACATGTCTGTCGGGGCGATCTTCTCAGCGCCTGAGGGCGTAGTGATTAACCTCACCCATGGTAGAGGTTGTATTGCTGCGGTTGCAGGTGTGTTCTTCTTGATCCACTGTATAGCTTGTAGTTCACCGTTTGTGAGATAGGGGCGTTGTTGCCCTGTCTGCACCTGGTCTGCACTCGCGTCTTTAACGTCACGAAGGAGGAACCGCACGTTGGTAAGCGCGCATACCACCAGCAGCACGGTCTGGCATACCGCCCTAAACTGCGGCGTGCTTCTGGTCATTTGGCCAAATAGCCATGCCGCACCTGCACCGGCTAATATTGCAATGGGAATATGTTCGCCCTGCAGCATTTTACGCTGAAAGGCTACAGGCAGGTAGGCGACCGCAATCTGCATTGTAGCCCAGCATACAAGGAACAGTACCGAGTCGGTTGATTGGTTGCCAGGTTTGGTCTGCGTTGCACTATCGTCCAGGTTCGAACTATGGTTATTACTTTTGGCAACGCTAATAACCGGTATTAGCGCCAGAATAAACAGAAGCCCGTACCCCATCAGCACCCAGACAGGTGAGGCTGAGAGTGTTGCAACTGCGGCACGGTCGTGAAACACTTTGTTTGTGTGAAGTTCCCAGGCGATCACCGCCACTCCTGGAAGCGTAATGACACCCGCTACCGTCGCACGTAGAATATCCCCAGCCACTGCCTGCCTATTACGGAATGTGCACACTGCAAGGTAGGCTAGCCATGTAAACGCAATGCCAACGATGTCATAGGTGTGTGACAGCCCAATTACGGCGCCTCCAATTCCCGCAAACACCGCACACCGCATGCTCTGCTGCCGGTGAGAGCGCACCAGTTGCAGCATGACGGCAATCTGCAGCCACATGGAGAACGTGAACAGCGGGCTGAGGTACAGTGACAGAAAAGTGATGGCTTCAGGCTGCCACGTATCCACCGGCGTGGAGAAAATAGAACCACCTGCAGATGGCCACAGCCCAGGTATCCAGCCGAACCCTGCGCCAAAACAGAGCAGTAACATCGCCCAGCGGCGTGCCGCCCTATCGTCGAGAAGCTCGCAGATGAGCCGCCATCCGGTATAGAGCATGATTGCTCCGAACACCAGGCGCGAAACGTGGAACATCGTAATAGGTTGAAGATGTGTTAGCCCTGCGATTACGCCGAGCGTGTAGAAGAGCGGATTTGCCAACATCGCGGGCTGGGAATCGGTTGTGAAAAGGTTGTGTTGTTGAAGGGATCCGTGCATTGCCTGACGCATCCACGAAAGATACACGCATGCATCGTCCAGGTTGTAACCCAGCCACATATAGTGGCGGCCGTGCGATTGCAGGAAACCCAAGAGGTAGGGAATGGTGCTTAATACAAGCGCTAGAAGAATGACTGGAACTACAAATGTGCGGAACTCTCGCCGCGATTCTTCTTCAGCAGAGGTCACTAATCGTTCTGCCCCTCTCGTGCAGTTGAATTGGATGCCTTGAAGTTGGCGATCTCTTCCGCGCCCTCTAGTATGCCGATGTCGACATGGTAGTGGCGTGTTTCACCCGGTGCCAAAACCGCTAAGGTGCCTGACTCGCGTTCGCGCGCCCTTCCCATAACGAGGCAGTTCGCTGGCTCCATTCCAAGTACGTACGTGCCGGTGTCAAGCATTTTCCACTGAATAAATCTGGGGAACTCCTCTGTGGAGAATCGACAGAAGACGCCGAGGCCGGACGAGCCATTAATTGCATGACTCGGATTGATTACCGCGGCAGTTACCATCTTCTGACCCGGGCTGAACCGATGGAAGTAACACTTTTCGTGGTAACCCGCTCTAGGGGCATGCATCTCATTCCAGGTCGCCAGACCGTCTGCTGCCTCCTCGTCACGGGCTTCGGTGTGACTGGAGGGCACGCACAATTCGGCAGCTTCGTCGACCACCGGGTAGCCGATATTGATATGATAGAGGAACATATGTTCTGCAGGGCGATGTGCAAGATTTTCTACAGCGTCGTGCAGGTGGATCGTTCGGGAGCCCAGGCGCGTGGTGATCGTTCGAGTAAGTTCCAGGTTTTCCCCGAAGACGGTGGTTTCGCGAACTTTGCCGCGCACAGTTATGATATAGTCGTTCCCCACCCAGTTCCCTTCGCCTATCGCACCGCTGGCGGGCAGGTTGCTCACCCTGCCGTGTAGACCAAGCAGGCGGTCACCGTCTCGTCCCGCGGCACCCGCATAGCTCATCCCACAGGTAGTGAGCAGGCCGCCCTGAAATGACCGCAGCCAGCCTAGGCCGTTCTCCGCTTCCGATTGAAAATAGGCGGGGTGAACGTCGCCAGTTGAAGACTGCCACGCCAATGACCGGCCGCAGTACCGGGCGGAGGAGATATCCAGGCCCCTATCGGCTAGAACATCGAACTCGAGACCTGATCCGGTGTAAACCTCAATAACTCGTAAGCCTCCATCGGGCCCACCTTCGCGTCGAACGGTGCGGACTCCGGCCAACTGGCGTATGTCGCCAACCCGTGCAACGATTTCGTCACGCGTAAGTGACTGATTAAAGACCATCGCCATGTTGTTATCTGCTCCTGACGCTCACATGCTTTTGAGACTGCTCATAGTTCCCTTAAACGGTGCAATATTCCTTCCCGCGAGCGGGCGTCGGGAACAGAAACCGGCTGCCGGAAGTCAGTTTACCTGGATATCTGACACAGTTAGCCTCGAAATACGTATATACCTAATGTACTGAAATAGATTTCAGCATGCGGTCGATTTCCCAGAGCAACTGCAATTCGACCGCACGACTACAGTAATGGAAGGAATTGATCATGACAAGAGTGACTAGCACCAAACAGCTCCCTGGCACTCACACTGTACTGGCGCGCTTCGCTACCACTGTTGCGTTTATTGCTGCTGCAATGCCGGCCATGGCGGGCCGCATTGTACTAAAGCCGGGAACTGTTCTCCCCGTGGATCTAACGACAGGATTAAGTTCCGCAACTGCCGCCAAGGGCGATGTATTTACGGCAATAGTACGCAAAGATATCGTGGGTCAGTATGGGCTGCCGGTGGGCACTCGAGTTGACGGTTATGTGCGCGAGGTAAGGCGCCACCGCGGAAACACACCAGGTATGCTGGATCTTGCTTTCAGGCGGGTCAGGCTGCCGAATGGTCAGGCATACCCCATCAATGGATCGCTTATTGGCCTGGACAACAAGAGCGTACTCCGTGAGCCAAACGGAACGTTACGTGCGACGCCTGGAAAGGGTACCTCACGATTAACGTATGTAGGCTATGGTGCGGGCGCCGGCCTCATTGTGGGCCTGCTGACGAAGCATGCGCTTCCTGCAACCATCATCGGCGGTGGATTGGGTTACCTTTATGGTGCACTGCAGCATGGTAACAAGCCTATCGTTCGAGACGTTGTCCTCAAGAAAGGCACCGAGATAGGCGTTCGCCTGGACAGGCAAGTAGTTTTTAGTGGATCCGAAGTCGGTAACAACGTGGTCGGTAGCGCATCGGGCTACCGAGTTGGGCAAAGCGGACTTCACCGTTCCATCAATTCCAATTCCAACACCCTGCCCGCAGGTAACGGTAACACCAGTAACGTTAACAATGGCGGTATGGGCATAGGTGTACTGGTGAATGGAAATAATGTGAACTTCAGCTCGAATGCGCAGCCCGTCTCCAGCCATAACACCATTCTAGTTCCAGCAGCGCCTGTGCTGCACGAAATGCACACCAATTATAGCTATAACGGCTCCTCTAAGGTGCTAGAGATTCGCGGCGCAAAGGGAACTGTACGCATTACTGCCGGCAGCCGCATTGCGGTTATAAATGGTACGCGCAGATCCTGGTTAGCAGCTCCGGCCGAGATGTTGAATGGTGCTTTCTATGTTCCAATGCAGCTATTCAAGCTCATTACAAATTCGCCCGTATCGTATGATAGTGGCAGCGAAACCGTAGTGATTGGTAATTAGGACAGTCTCAGGCGGCCGATAGTGCCTCGCGACACCCCATGCCGATGTGTAATGCATCGGTATGGGGTGTCATTGTTCGATTTAACCCCACAATTAAAGCTTCTGCCTACTCACCTAAAACCCATAGAGAGCAGGAATGGTTGGCTGCGCACCTCCTCGACGGTTGCCGTGCATTTGGTGGCACTGGTATCTCGGCTATCACCTTGAAAACAAATCTTACGACATGCGCGTGGGCGCAGCTCTTGTACTGCAGCGCATGCACAAGTCTACTCGTACCAACTGTAGTACCAAGTGTTCCGAAGCGCATCGGTGCTGGTTGCATTCGTGTTAATAGTAAATGTAACCCAGGGTGCTGTGGATAGAGAGGGAGTATGGATTATGCAATCCGAAAAAGAGATGACCGAAGTAGAGGTGCGGTGTGAGGTTATGCGCCAGTATGGGCAGGCAGCTACCATTGTGCTGGAAGGGAGGGGTGAGGCATGCTGCGCCACCGGGAATGTGGGAACCGGTAAAAGCGGCGAACAGAGGGACGTTATCACACGGGATCTCTATGACAAACTGGAAACGGGGGACCTGCCAGAGGCTGCGCTGCTTGCTTCTCTGGGGTGCGGGAACCCCACGGCTCTCGCAGAATTAGCACCAGGAGAGCATGTGCTGGATTTGGGTAGCGGAGGCGGAATTGACGTGCTGCTTTCTGCGCGCAGGGTGGGGGCAACGGGTTTCGCTTACGGTCTGGACATGACTGATGAGATGTTAGAACTCGCTGAAAAAAATCGTAAGGAGGCCGGCTGCAGCAATGTCCGGTTTTTGAAGGGCCAAATTGAGGCGATTCCGCTCCCTGATAAGTGCGTCGACGTGATTATTTCGAACTGTGTGATTAACCTGTCGGCAAACAAACGTCAAGTGCTGCGTGAGGCGTTTCGAGTATTGAAGCCTGGCGGAAGATTTGCGGTGAGTGACGTGGTACTGGAACGCCCTCTACCGGATGCAGTACGCCAGGACATGGCCGCATATGTAGGTTGTGTGGCGGGTGCACTGCTACGAGAGGACTACCAGGGTTACTTGCAGGAGGCCGGCTTTGAGGAGATCAGTTTCGAGGTCACGCGGCGATATACACTCGATGATCTGCAAGGTAGCTCATGTTGCAGCTCAAATGTCTCGGAATTGAGTGACGAGGCAAGATCCGCCATGGATGGGGGAGTCACTAGCTGTTTTGTGAGGGCGGTGAAGCCGGGACCAGAAGGTAAATAGGACTTGTGATGCTCGTTGTGGGCATGGTCGATATACCACTCTAGAACTATCAAACGTGAACATAAGATCACGTTTGAGGGCAAGCCTACATATTTGCGCTTATTTAATATGCGTAATGCGAACGGACAGTGTTGCAGGTGAGAGCGTTAGGTATTATTACAGGCGTGCTACCGCACTGCTTAAACGGAGAATAATATCTAATGACACGATGTTATGCCAGAAGCAAGACCCAAACGAAGCATTCGCCTTTTCGCAAATGCGCGTTAATCACCTCTATTTCCGCAGCTGCATTGCTGAGTTTTACGCAATTGCCTTCAGCGGCGAGTGTACCCAACGCGTATGAAGCCGGTTACCTTATCGTCCCTATTCCGGGACGTGTGTCGTTAAACTACAACCAGGGCTTTTCACTGTATGTACCCGCATGGCCCCTGCAGAGCTTCTATCCTGGCCGCCAGTTTCAAAGTGGCCTACCAGGAACCTGGATGTTTGCGCAGCACCGTAAGGGTGCACCCAAGCAGGTCTACTCCGACGTGGAAGGTGGATTAGGATGGTGGCGTGACACCCGCTTTGCAACCATCACACCGAAATTTACCATGGGTGGGGTGGGACCCAACTTTTCCGAAGTTGCCCAGGGGCCTGGTGCCGGGGCAGGAACCTGGAAGCACCCAAAGGGCAAGTACGGTGTAGCACAGCTAAGCCCGTGGTTGCTTTTTCCGCCTGACGGTCTGAATATTCGTCAGGGCGCTAGTGGCGGCCTCGTTGGCTATGGCTATTTAAATCTGCCCTTACTTGGCGGACCCGGTACCGTGGGCGAGACACATATTCCCACACGTAATCACTGTTGGACCCTTTTTCTCAATACTGGTAACTTTAAAGGACCTGTTGCATTCTTTACCCCGTACTACTGGGCCCACTTTGGTAAGAAATTTCCGGATTTGATAGGTCACCTTCTGGACTCCAAACTCGCGCAACCTAATCGCGCCGTGCAGATGGAGACGCAGTACATACCTTGCCAGGTAGCCCAGGATTCTGCGGGCAACTGGTGGGCCAGGGTTGCTCCCACACGATTTCCTCTCAATGATGAGGGCGCTTCGGCGCTTGTTCACCAGGACACCGTTTACAACAGGTCGGCCCTCTGGGATGCTGTGAACAGCTGGTTTGCCGGCGGGGCACCAGCCACGGGAGCAATTGATCCGGCCGGCGCACTGCAACGACCGATGGCGCAACATGGCTACTCTACGTGGGAGATACGAATGCCCGCTGCCAATGACAAATGGACAAAGGCTCCCGTCGCCTGGAATCGGTTCGCAACCCCTGCTCTACTTGCCCCACACACGTATGGCTACCGGTGGATAAAAGGTACCGTGATGGAGGGACATGGCAGGCATGGGCTGGTAACGCTGCCGGAATACTACAGGCTTCAGCCAGCAATTAACCGCCAACCTGCACAGTGGGTACCCGTTCCTAAGTCAACCGTACCCCTTGAGACGCATCTGCAAGCGATCGTTTGGCGTACTCCGCACGATGCGCCCAGCCAACCGTTCAATACTCCTACATCGACATCAAGCAGCTGGATGACGCCAGGTCCCGCAGCAGGTCCCTTTAAGGCTCGGCTGGGCGATGGAACAGTACTGACTTACTACTGGTACAAGTTTGACGAACAGCCAGCCATGTTGCACGCAGGGTTAACCACTGCGGAGCTGGAGGCGGCTCAGGCACGAGTGGAAAAACTGCAGCGGTTGTGGACTAAAAACAAGAACTACCTTCCACCACCAGGTTTTGGTAGGCTAGCCGATCTCGATCCCGCCTTGATTGTAAAGCCGCCACGGGGGCTAAGCGTGGGGTATGTGCCAATTGTTACCCAACAGGAATTGCCTAAGAGACGGTGAGCGGTAGGTCAAGGACAAATCTCCGAGATGGTGTACGGCTGCGCCGATCCTCAACCATGACGGCAGCTATTCGGCTGAGGGGGGGCCAGCGTACCACTGGGATGCGGGGCCAAAAAGCCCTGGCCACGTGTCGCCCTGAGCGATGGTAGTCTGTACGGATAGAACTCCAGCGGAGCCAGAAAAACGATGCCCACCTGTCGCAAGATTTGAAAGGTGGGCATCAACAAACCTACATCTTTGGTTGTGGTGCTGGAGCCGCAGGTGAGTTCGGTCTGCTAGGCGGTGGTGATAATGACTTCTGTTTGTTCATAAAAGCAGATACGGCATTTGCAGGCATTGGCGGTGCCTTTCCCGACATCTCCTTTGCCTCGGTGGAGGACAGATGTGAACCGTTCTGGCAGCCAGCCAGCACAACGAGGGCTCCAATTGCTATGGCTGCGCGCAGTATTATTTTTCGGTTTGACATGGTACTTCTCGTTGATTGTATTTCCTCTGCCAGATAACTGAGCGTCTGGCAGAGGATTAAGATAGTGCAGCGTTCTCTAACTACCGGGTAGCATCCCACATGTTGTTTTGAGGTTGATTAACCGGATCAGGATTTGTCTCAGCCGGGTTCATAGATTTTACATGCCCATCAGCAAATGCGAAGTTCGCCTGGTTGTTGTGCAGCGCCGTCACGGCACCATTTGGCCCAAGCCACGGACTTGTCGTATTCACAGCGAGGTTACCTTCCGGTATTTCTCCCGGAGAGTTGCCGTCGTACCAGTTCACGTTGGTAAACATGCACCCCGGGCCAAACCAGTAGGAATTGCCCGTCGTGTCTACGCTGGTGTTGCCATTGCTTAGCATGGCGGGAACATTCTCCTTTTCGGCGATCAGGATGGTTTGAGCTGGCATATCAATGCGCGCGTCCGTGGTGGTAGTCTGCCCCATCCAGGATTGAGACATGCCCATTATTCCGTTCACATCCCACTTCCCTGTGCCATTGTTGTAGACCATGTATCCGTTAGACGCATAGGAGACTAACGGCCCCATCCAGGAAGCATAGCCAGATGGCGTGGCGCGAGGATCATCCGGGCAAAGAAGGACATTAACGTCTTTTACATAGGGCTGTATGATGTAATACCAACTATCCGCATACCACTGATTTTGAAGGCCAGTGGGGAAGGTCTCATCGTAATCCTGCACATACATTAACGTGGCAGTACCAAGCTGCTGCATGTTGGAGACGCAGGAGATTGCGCGTGCTTTCTCGCGTGCCTGTGCAAATACAGGGAAGAGGATGGCGGCCAGTATTGCGATAATTGCTATGACCACCAGTAGTTCGATAAGTGTAAAACCACTGCGTTTCATGTTATTCTCCAAGTTAGTAGGTCAATTGACCGTTCAGCGGCAGGGTGGCGCTGTAGATCTTCGTACCACAAGAGTGGCAGGCAAATGAACCTGCCGAATCGAGGTATCTCCTGCAATGCGTGCCAGCAGAAATTCCGCCGCGTGCATTCCAATCTCGGTAAACGGCTGTCTAATACTGGTGAGTGGCACCGCCGTGGTAAGTGCTAGCGGCACGTCGTCGATCCCAGTGACCGAAATGTCGTTTGGCACTGACACGCCGCTCTCAATCAGTGCCTGCATTGCACCAACTGCAATTGCATCGCTTGCGCAACAGAGAGCAGTGGGCCATTGCCGTTTTGGCTGGGCGATAATCCGTCGGGCGATCTCATACCCGGATTCAGGGTTATATACACCGGGAATGATTTGGAATAGGTCGTCCGAAAGCTTTGCATCTCCAAAGGCCCTTCTGAACCCTGATTCCCTGAGAATGGCGCTAGTCTGATTTATATCACCGCATAAAAGCACAATCCTTCGATGCCCCAGGCCTAGCAGATACTTCGTCATGTCGTACATTGCGCGTTCATTGTCGATATCAACACTAGCGATGGAGGAATCAGGATGAATCTCGTTGACGACCACAACGGGCATATCCCGTTCTCTGAACTGCTGGATAAAGGTGTTGTTAGCAGGTGGCGCAACAATTATTAAACCGTCGCACCTGCCATTGCAATAGAGCGGGATATTGGCAGGCACATCTGCCCACATATGTGATGTAAAGAGGGTAGCAGCCTGCTCATACCTTGCACAGGCGCCGAGTATTCCGTGGAGTATTGAGATGAAATAGTAATCTGTGGCTGCAGCATCAAGGTAAGTATAGATTATGCCGAGAGTATCCATCTTGCGCCGAGACAGACCGCGAGCCACAGCATTCGGCTGGTAATTGAGCCGCTTTGCTGTTGCAAGTACCTTGTCGCGCGTTCGTCCACTTACGGGCCGTGGTCCGTTGTTAAGCACATAGGAGACAGTGGATGGGGACACACCGCTCTCCCGCGCAAGGTCTTTTATCGTCGTTGACATATTGATTACCTGCAGCGTTATCTCAAAATCGAACCGATTCGTAGAAAAACATCGAAGCGTTTCGATACGCACTATTAGTATATCACTGGTTCACCAGAGTGTCAACAAAAAATGCAGAAATCTCACAAGATTTTACCAACGAAATCAAATTGGCAGATTATGCAATCCAGACATTACAGAATTGCACCAAAGTTATTACTGTGCTATATTGCTTATACCAAAGCAGCCATCGCTCGATCATGGTACTACTGTAGCGATCTCGTTTGCCCACGGTGAAATTACAGTTAGCGCCGTGGAGAATCAAGGCACTTACTGGCTGGTTCCCCTAAACCTGTTTCATCCGCGTAGAATATCTGCCCGCCTGCAGGGTGGGGTACTGCGCACATGTGTTTCTCTGTGCGTCATTAATTAATAACAAGTTACAACAGAGATTGCAAGGCTAGATGAAGGCTACGTTTTACATAATTCTCTTTAGAGGCAGTTCCTAGATGCTAAATAGCTTTAGCGTCCCTCTCAATAAGTAATTGTAAACATGCCTGCGCTCGCAGTACGCTGCAGGAGAATGCCGTGGTTCCTGGCGCCAGGAGATCCGTGGGAGGAGGCACCACTTTCGGTAAACGCGCCCGATTGAACACACGTCTCAACTAGAACTGCAATCGATCAGGAACGGTCGGCCGAAACTTGCGTTATATTCCAATACATGCTATATATAAACTGCAACTTCTGCCTGGACAGGTTCACTGCAACCGGTTCCGATGTTCATGCAACTACTGGTAGGCATACTGGAGGTTCACTTTGAAACGGTGGCTGCTTTTTTCGGTTTTCGCTGCTATTCTGGCTGTTGGTTCGCCGCTTCCCACGGTAGCTCAAGGGCAAACAAGAAACGCATTGCTATCGGACTCGGATCGTGTTCTCAAGAATCTGCCGGGTGTCGCAATTGTTGTGGAGGACCTCGACAAGGATGCGAAGGCTACCGGATTAAACACTGCGATACTCGAAAAGTACACTGAACTGAAGCTGAGGGCCGATGGCATTAAAGTGCTCTCGCCAAAGGCTAGCGTCGCTCTTTCAGATCAGCCCTACATCTATCTCCGTTTGACCGTAGTGAGAATTCCCAAAAGCGAGGTCCTTATCTACTCCTTTGACATCAAACTGGATGAAACTCTGATAAGGCCCAGCGACCAGAAGCGCATTACTGGATGTACCATTTGGTCCCAGGAGTACACCGGTGCGGTAGCAAACAAGACCTTCCCCACTGCAATTCACGATGTATTGAAGGGATTTTTGCATCAGTTCACCACAGCCTACAACAAAGAGAATGCGGGCAAGTAGCAGGGACGCAAATCCTAAGTAGACTTCGTCGAGAACATCTCAAGCCCTCGACTAAGCTACTATGTGTAAGTCAGGATACGATCGCTTTCAGCTGCTCCAGAACCGCTTGTGGCTCCATGCGTTGAGTGTAATCTGACTCCACAAACGCATAATGGACGGTGCCGTCCGTGCCTATTACGAATGTCGCGGGGATGGGCAGCTTATATGAATTGTCGCCATTATATGCAGGTATATCAATTCCAAACTGCGCATAGATCGGTCGTAGTTGCTCGGCAAGTTCAAAGACCAGACCCAACTGTTGGCATACCTTGCAGCCTATGTCGGTAAGTACCTCAATTTCTGCTCCATTGCTCAGGGTAGTTTGGATGGCTTTGTCGGGCAGTTCTGGCGACATGCCGATGAGCGTTGCCCCTAATGCATTTAGCTGAGGAATAATGTTTCCTAGTGCACGCATCTCCATATTGCAATAGGGGCACCAACCGCCTCTGTAAATGCTTAATACCACGGGACCGTTCGCAAGTAGGTCATAAAGCCTTCGGGACTTGCCAGTTTGATTTGGCAGCGTAAAATCCGGTATCTTATCGCCGGCCTTCATTGCACGAGCTGCCAGGCCAGATGCCTCCAGCTCTGCAGTGCATTGCGCCATGAGCGCCCTAACGTCTGAAGGGACTTTTTCTGATATTTCACGTTGAAAATCACGTATCTCATCCATCAATGCATTCATTCAAGTCTCCTACTTCTTAGAATTTTTCAGCAATAATGTTCGATCGCTGCCGAATTTTTTTACGACGGACTGGTTACAGGCGTTTCCATAGTGGTTCACGCATAGAACAAACCGTATAGGTTGGTTGGTTTATATTCGCCCTGTGTAGGTGGGTAGAGAAAAATTGAGCACAATTTTACAGGCATGTTTGCTCGAACGAGCGGTGCGTTAGCCTTTTAGAGCAAGAACTACGCGTGGTGAGAAGCGGTAATTACCACTTGTAGACGTCGGACAGAGAAGTAGCAACGGGAAGCAATAGAGCCGTAATAATCCGCTGCATGGCGAGCACAGCGATCGTCCTGGCGCATGTTAGTTGTACGGTCTGCGACAGAATCATGAGCCTGCGGCTGGAGGGTCGGGAGCTTCGCTTTTGCACGTTTCACAACAGTAGTGAACAATTCGTCGGCAATCCGCGTGATATTGTCCGCCGCGCGTAAACACAGCGCACGGCGGAAATCTCCAGTAGATGACTTACGGCTCTACGGTTTTATCACGTTGATGTTGTCGTACGGAAATTGTAGGTAGGGTGCCGTGCTGTCCACGCTGATCACTCTGGAATTCACAATGCCGAGCCTAGGTGCCTTTTCTGGTGCAGCGAGGCACGCGAGCTGTGGGTAGAAATGCATCGCAATCATTTTCTGCCGGGTGGTAAGGTCGCTAGTTAACAGG
>JAJYCW010000046.1 GCA_021777995.1 bacterium | reverse complement strand
GCGCGGTGGGGCGGGCGGCTGTAGAGAATGTATGGTATAGCGCCGTTCGCCCGTTAAGCCTTATGCGCAGGGCATATGACCGACTGTCGGCTGCAGCCCTCCCTACGTAGTGATTGATGCAATCGGCAATCTGCTCTTCCAACTGTTCCTGCGTTTCCCATGGCTCGTCGGAAGGGCAATTGATCTCGTCCGACTCCCACTGCACAGCGCAAATTGGATGAAATGTAGTAGACACGTCTCCGTGTTGATCCTGGTTGACAATAACGCAGCCGTGTGGCCCGGTCTCGGTAGGATCGAGGCCCTGTGGTGACCCGGGATAAACCGCCAAGGTGTTGCCTACGTGAAACTCTTGATGCACATGGATGTGCCCCAGCGCCCAATAGTCGTACCCTGCAGCAGCGAGTTCGGCAAGTGTGAATGGCGCATAGTTATCGTGCCCAACCGAATTTGCAAGGTTACCGTGCAACATTCCAATCGTAAACGTATTACCCTGCCCAATAGGGAATTTATTAACAAGCCTATCGGTAACACGAGCCTCGGCATAGCTGATCCCTAGAACCCGGGCTATAATCTGCCCGTTTTTTAGGACAGGCGCGGAAACGACTTTATCGGCAGGAAACACCGTGCACGATGGTGGTAAGGTGAGTCGCCTTTGGTTTCGCACAAGAGGATCATGATTTCCGCAGACGACAAACGATGGAATTCCCTGGTCATCAAGTCGGCGAACTCCTTTGCGAAACTGCAGTTGCGCATACTGCATATCGTGCTCAGAATTGAAGATATCGCCGGCGAATAGAACGAAATCCACCTCTTCATCGATTGCAAGTTGCACCGTGCGTTCAAACGCGGTGATAGTTGCATCGCGCAGCCTCGCAGCTGTTTCGGTGTCAGTGGCGTCAATGGATTTGAAGGGGGCCCCCAAATGGAGATCCGCGGTGTGCAGAAACTTCATACCGTACTCCCAACAATGTAGGTAATCAAGGCGGTTAGATTGCCGTACGGACAGTGCTTCTTATTGAGGCAACAGTAGATCGGTTACTATTTCTGCATCTGACCTGCGACTTCCTTCACGATAAGGATTGAACTGCAAATCGCTACCCCTTGCAGAATATTGCCGGTGTGCCAGGTAAAGCAGCGACGCGCTCACTAACAATTGACAAACCCAAAATTGGGTAATATAATAGTTGTCGTGCAAGTCAACTAGGAACTATTCAAGTCCGCATTGATTGCACCAGTTTGTGTATCGCCTCCGAATCCCCTCTCTTATATTGAGGGAAAAGGGAGGACTAAGCCGCCCTGCGGTCAGCCGCAACCGGTAAGTCATCCCGTAGGGCAGGAGAGCGATTGAAATGGCAAACATTATTGTTGTAGGCGCCCAATGGGGCGATGAAGCAAAAGGTAAAATTGTCGATTACCTTGCTCAACGTGGGAGCATGGTTGTTCGCTACAGTGGCGGAAATAATGCTGGGCATTCCGTAATTGTGGGTGAGGAAGAGTTTAAGTTTCACCTGGTACCAGCTGGCATTCTGCACCCCGATCTTCTCTGTGTTATTGCTGACGGAGTTGTAGCCGATCCTGGCATCCTCGTGAAGGAATTGAAAGCGCTTAGTGACCGAGGCGTAACTCTCTCCAATCTTAAGATATCGGCTGCGTGCCACATCATCTTGCCATATCATCGATTGCAAGATGAACTAGAAGAAGAGAGCCGGGGTGACGAGAAGATTGGCACCACGGGCCGAGGTATTGGGCCGGCTTACGCAGATAAATCAGCACGACACGGCATCAGGATGGGCGAATTCATTGACGACGAACGATTTGCAGCGCGCCTGAAGAGTGTACTTGCTTCCAAAAACGCGGTATTTACAAAGGTCTATGGCCGCGAGCCTCTCGATGCGGATGCTATATTAAGTGAGTACCGCGAATACGCCAAATTCCTGGCTCCCTTCGTTACCGATACGGCTGCACTTATATACGAAGCTGCAGCCAGCGGCAAGGGCGTTATTTTTGAGGGTGCTCAAGGCACTTTACTCGACATAGACTTGGGCACCTACCCATATGTGACGTCCTCCCACCCCATCGCAGGCGGAGCGCTCCTGGGCACTGGAATTGGACCTACCCTCATTGATGGTGTGATTGGAGTAGCGAAAAGCTACACCACGCGCGTTGGCGCTGGTGCATTCCCCACGGAGCTAAACGACGAAACTGGGGCTGCAATTCGCGAAAAGGGGCACGAGTATGGCACGACCACTGGCCGGGCCCGTCGGTGCGGATGGCTGGATGCTGTAATTCTGAAGTACGCTTGTCGTGTTAATGGATTGAGTGCACTTGCACTTGGACATCTGGATGTTCTAAGCGGTTTTAAGGAAGTCAAGATCTGCGTAGGATATCAATCCGGCGATGGTACTCGGCTTTCCGATATGCCCTCGAACCTTGCAAGCCGAACTGACCTGACGCCTATTTATGAGACTTTGCCGGGCTGGACGGAGGAGATTGACCAGATAAGCCAATGGGAAGAACTTCCCCATAATGCGCAAGCATTCGTCCATAGAGTGCAGGAGCTCATTGGCGTCCCTGTTGTTACGCTTTCCTTAGGACCAGCAAGGCACCAGACAATTATCCTGAACGAGCGGGTACTGCAAACTGGCAAATAGAGTTGGATCCGGGTGCCGCGGCTCCACAATCTACTACAACGATGTAGTTGCCAACCAACAGAAACGTCGGCTATAATGAAATGGGCACTGCGGGCCGATTCCCGCTGTGCCTTTTCTAGTTTTAGTCATGTAAATCGGCGCTCAGGAGACACCATTATGCCTCAGTTTCAAGAACAACGAAAGAACCAGGTTCGTATTCGGGTGGCTACTCAGCTTAGCAGCCGGGCATACATGTTGCTCATGCGCAAAAGCAGCGGCAAAATGCAGGCGCTACCCGGCGATATTTTTCTCGTAGAGCGCGAATTCCTGACGGCGTTGAGCGAAAACAATATTCCTTATGAAGAGATTGAACGAGATTGAATAACATCAGGTTCGTTAAAACAAGTGAGAGGTTCAGATGACAAAGTACATCTTCGTTACTGGCGGTGTGGTGAGCAGCATAGGTAAGGGCATCTCTACCGCCAGCCTGGGGCGGCTGCTGCGCAGTCGTGGTTTTCGTGTTACGATGCAGAAGCTAGATCCCTATATCAATGTGGATGCGGATACAATGAATCCGTATCAGCATGGTGAGGCATTTGTGACAGAAGACGGTGCCGTCACCGACCTCGATCTTGGTCATTACGAACGGTTTGTAGACGTTGCGCTTACCAGGAGCGCAAGCGTTACAACCGGAAGCGTATATCGCACTGTAATAGAAAAAGAACGCAGAGGCGATTATCTGGGTGGTACAGTACAGATGATTCCGCACGTAACGGACGAAATCAAGCGCCGCGTAAAGGAAGCGGCACAGGGCAAAAATGGTGAGCCCGATGTAGATGTTGTCATTGCTGAAGTGGGCGGCACCGTGGGCGATATTGAGGGACTTCCCTTCCTTGAAGCCATACGCCAATTTAAAAAGGATGTGGGCGAGGAGAACGTGATGTACGTTCATGTCACCCTCATACCATACGTGGGTCCATGGAGTGAGGTCAAGACAAAGCCTACTCAACATAGCGTTATTAAATTACGTGAAATCGGCATTCAGCCAGATGTATTGATATGCCGCACCAGGCTCTCTATCACCCAGGAGATAAAGAACAAAATCTCTCTCTTCTGCGATGTGGAACCAGAAGCTGTAATTGAAGCACAGGATGTAGAAACTATCTACGAAGCACCCTTGATGTTTGAGGATGCGGGCCTTGCAGATCTCGTGGTACGACGACTTGGCCTGCCCAAAACACATCCGGAGCTCGAAGAGTGGCGTGCTCTCGTTGAGCGCATTAAACATCCTAAATACGTTACCAATATAGCCGTAGTCGGTAAGTACATTGAAAACGGTGATGCGTACATCTCTATCACAGAAGCGCTGCGCCATGCAGGTATAGCGAATGACGCGCGCGTGAACCTTCATTGGTTAGACAGCGAAACTGTCGAACAGCTGCCCGTTGAGGAGACGCTGGCAGGTATGGACGGGGTGTTAGTGTGCCCAGGATTCGGTTCCCGCGGTGTGGAAGGAAAAATTCGTACCGCGCACTATGCTCGTCAACAGCAGATGCCGTTCCTTGGCATCTGTTATGGTATGCAAATGGCAGTGGTTGAATATGGCAGAAGCGTGCTTGGATTGAAAGAGGCCCACACCGAGGAGGTGCGACCAGACTCGCCCCATCAGCTCATCCACATCCTGCCCGATCAGAAGAACGTAGAGGATATCGGCGCAACAATGAGGTTAGGATCGCATCGGTGCCTCCTGGTTGCAGGCACGCTAGCCGAACGCCTATACGGATCTAATTATGTATTTGAACGGCATCGTCATCGATACGAGCTCAACAACGATTACCGCGAACAACTCAGCAAAGCTGGAATGGTGTCGTCGGGCCTGTCTCCAGACTACCGGCTCGTCGAGATTGTAGAACTTCCAGATCACCCGTATTTTATCGCAACGCAGTTTCATCCTGAGTTTCAATCCAGGCCTAATCGTGCACATCCACTGTTCAAGGGCTTAATCGCAGCCGCCCTGGAACGAAACGGACACAAACCGTTTTCAACCAACCAGCCGGTAGATAGCGGCCAAATTGAATCATCACGCTCTGTTATGTCTGTTCATGAGGCTGAGGCTGCAGAGGCATGACCAAGGGTCCCCTAATCGACGTTGCTAGAAAATCGGTTGTGCGCATGCCTCTAAAAGCTGCAATTGCAGTGATGATGGTGTACATCCTATTGGGGGTCGTGTGTGCCGCACTGGGTGTCATCCTGGTGAAGCAGGCACTTGAACTACACACGGGCGGGCGTGTCGTGGAGATGACACTCACTTCGGGAATCGTCATTTTTGCTTTCGGAATTTGGAGAATAGCACTGTCAGTGTTTCATCTTGTCAAGATTCGCAGACAGATAGCTAGTCGGCGCTGACAAACGTGCTGTGAGGCTTTGAACTCAAGGGGGTTTAGGTGGCAATGAACCAGGAGATCAGGCGCATCATCGTCGCTGTGCTGGATGGTGTAGGTGCAGGAGAACTGCCCGATGCTCGATATTACGGAGATGAGGGCAGCAATACGCTCGCAAACACTGCAATCGCTGTTGGTGGTCTTTCTCTGCCCAGCATGCAAGCAATGGGACTTGGAAATGTCACAACCATAAAAGGCGTAGCTCCCTGCGAGGCGGCGTCTGCCTGCTGGGGCCGCATGAATGAAGCATCCCCTGGTAAGGATACCATTACTGGCCATTGGGAAATGGCTGGTGTCGTTCTTCAGCAACCCTTTCCCACGTACCCGCAAGGATTTCCGAAGGAAATTATCTCTGCGTTCGAAGCAGAAATCGGAATTGGCACGCTCGGCAACTATCCCGCTTCTGGCACGACCATAATCGCTGATCTTGGCGCCGAGCACCTGCGAACCCGTAGGCCGATCGTATATACCTCGGCGGACAGCGTTTTCCAGGTCGCAATGCACGAAGAGATCTATTCAATCGAACGACAATATGAGATCTGCACAATCGCGCGTTCCCTTCTGAACGGCAAGAATGCGGTAGGTCGTGTAATATGCCGTCCTTTCATAGGAAGCGAAGGCAACTTTACGCGCACCGAGCGCCGAAAGGACTTTCCTCTTGATCCGCCAAAAACGGTTCTGGACGACCTGGTGGAGAGTGGAAGAACTGTTCACGCAATCGGAAAGATTTATGAGATATTCAATGGTCGCTCTATCACCTTTTGGGACCACACTACTAACAACGCAGCCCATACTGCCGCGCTCCTTCACGCCATTCGCAATAGCGACTGCTCCCTGATCTTTGCAAACCTGGAGGATTTTGACATGCTCTATGGACACCGCAACGATCCGAATGGAATGGCACTGGCACTGCAAACATGGGATGCAGCACTTCCAGAAATCCTGGGTGAACTTCGCCCTGGCGACCTATTTATGATTACCGCGGACCATGGTAACGATCCAACCACTCCTTCCACAGATCATTCCAGGGAGTACCCGTTTCTTCTTGTGACAGGGCCAACACTTGCTGCAGGATCTGATCTTGGTATTCTGAACACTTACGCTGATATCGCTGCAACCGTCCGTGATGGTTTCAAACTAGCGCCCGCAGAACACGGTACCAGTTTTTTGCCAGCACTAATGGCACCACGATAACGGAACGATTCCTGCTTCGTCAATAAGAATAATCCAATAATAAGCTGGAAATGCCATGAGCCAGGAAAAACTTCTGCCGAAGATTGAACAGGGCCTGCTTACCCGGTGTCAAATGGGGGATATGGAGGCCTTTGGAGAGCTGTACGAACGATACGCGCGTGCAGTTTTTCGTTATGCTTACCACATGATTGGCGATGTAGAAGAAGCCAACGACATTATGCAGGACACCTTTGTAAAGGCACATCGTAATCTAGCAGGGTTTCGTGGTGACTGCAGCCTTCAGACATGGCTGATGAAGGTGGCAGGAAATCTTTGCCTCGACCGCGTCAAACGAACCAATCGACGGGGTGACGTTGCACTCAATTCTGAATATTTTCCTGATTTGCCAGACCTCAGCAGCCGTGGTGAAGATCCCGCAGACAAAATGGAACGGCAGGATCTGCACTCTATGCTATATCGCGTACTCGATGCGCTTCCACCCGCGCAGCGTGAACTGATTGTTTTACGCGATATTCAGGAACTTAGTTATATGCAGATTGCAGAAAGGCTTTCCTGCTCGGTTGCTAGTGTTAAACTACGATTATTTCGCGCGCGGCGCAGTTTTAAAGACCGTATGCAGGCCTTATTAGCCGAGCGCTAGATATACGCCCAACAACAGGGTTAAAACGATGATATTGAAAATAAAACTAGAATGCCATAAGTTGAGACCATTCCTTTGGGACTATGCAGCAACACGCCTTCCCGAAGAGCGAATGGAACAGCTGGAGGCTCACATTGCGCGTTGCCCTAGGTGCAGCAGTGAGCTTGCTGAATACAGGTCTGCTCAAAAACTAATCGCCCGCGGCAGGGGCGAACGACTTCCCGAGCCCACACTCGATTGGGTGGGATTGCGTACGGTGCTTGAAGAGCTTCCGTCGCCTCTGCAGATGATTTCACAACCGCAGCCAAAACAGGGATATAGGTCGGGTCCGCTGCTGTGGTCGGCCGTCGGCGGCACTGCTGCAGCGGCCATCATGCTGCTAATCGCAAAACCGCAGTCGGTGCCGGTTCACTACCACACCGTTCATGTCGTACCGCAAAAGGTTGCAATTGTACCCGAATCAAAAGGTGTAGTTCAGCCAAAATCGTATAAACCAGAGCCCAAGGTAGTAACCCGAGTAATTGAGGTTGCAACCCACACTGCGGTACCGCGGCACCCTGTGCAACATGCCAGCCAGGCTGCCCGCCAGGGCTTTGAAGATGCAACTCTGGCGCTGATCGCCAATATCACGCCTCCAGCAAAAACGTCTGGTGGGCGCAAAGCTGTTACCAAGTCGGTACCGCACAACCCGGCACCAGCCGCGAACCGCGAAGTACCGCAAATCCGTTCAAATGCCAATGACTTGCCGCAGAATGCGACTTTAATATCGGCAAGTGCGGATGGCGGTGATGCACATTACGTAATGTCGGCACTTCAACCAGATCCCTACGGTCCGGATACTCCCTATTAATGCGCACTCATTTGGTATTGCTGCTTAGCGCACTTGCAATTTGCGCTAGCAGCACTGTTGTGGCGGCACCATCAGCAGGGCCATCCTCCGCCAACACTGGTCCTGCTAGTGGTGCTCACCACGCCGATTCGCGACCGAGGTTGCAACCACCTGCCCCGCTCTCTTGCCCAGTGATGATCTCCCTCAGCAGTGAACTTCAATCTCTGGTAGCGCATGTGGATCCATACGTTGTTTCCATTCGCGGAAGAGCGCTTTCGGCCGTCGCATCGCGGGGAAAACAGCTGTTTCATCCCGTGCCTACCATTGGTAGCGGCTTTTTTATAGACGACGGTTATGTAGTAACCACTGCGGAAGTAGTGCAGGGCGTCGCCAATCCATATATCGTTCTAGCCAATGGCTGGCAGCTTAAGGCAAGTTCAATTGCCTACAACGTTAGGGATAATATCGCATTACTGCGTATACATCCTCTTTTTCCTATACCCGGGCTGCTGTTCTCACAGGATCCCCCCCCTAGCGCAGGTTCGCTTGTAATCTCCATAGGTGAACAAGGTGGATTTCCGAACTCTGCATCGCTCGGAATTATAGCCTCCAACGGGCGTTCTGCCCGTTCAACCGACGGTCGCTGGCATTACCACCACCTACTGCAATTTCAGGGAAATGTGGGTGCCGGTAGCAGTGGAAGCCCGCTAGTTGATGCGCACGGACGCGTGGTAGGAATGATGGTAGGGGTTTCCAGTTGGTCGCCGCCTGCACCGTGGGATAGCCGTGACGCGCATCGGCCCCCGTTCCCGCCGCTGCCACCCTTCTTAGCGAGCTCCACCACAGGTTTTGCTCTTCCTGCACCACTTGTGCAAGCAGCAGTCGCACAACTAAGGAAGGGGTCATCCACCACGCTGCCAGCACCGGGCTGGTTCGGGCTGTTTTTGTCCCATGACCATCGTAAAGCCATTGTGCAGGCAGTTTTTGTTGGCGGCTCCGCGTACGCCGCCGGTATACGCCCTGGCGACCGCATCCTCATGTTGGACAATGTAGCGGTTGATCGCCCGCAGGACGTTAGAAACGCATCTCAGCAGCTGCTTGCTGGTCAGGTTGTACCCATCGTCTACACGCGAAATGGTAAACGGCACGCGGTACAACTCAAAGTATTTGCAATTCCGGATTTCAGCGTGATTCGCCGCATGAAGAAGCTGGAACTACCCGACCAGCCGCGATAGATCGTCCACTCGCTGCTCCCTACAGTTCGGGTTTTGCCTGATCAAAAGGTCAACTCAACTCTACTGAAGCTCTTATTTTGGGCTTGCATTTCACAAGGTACAATAACTAAAGAGATATTGTGCCCATTGCCGCGGGCACGAAAGGATTTACATTTCTGATGGCTACTGTTCGACCGTTTAGAGGTCTCTATTTTAACACAGGCATGGTACCTCTGCAAGACGCCATTGCTCCACCATACGATGTGCTTTCCACGGCTGATCAGGACGAGCTTTATGCGAGAAGTGTTTATAATATTGTTCGTCTCATTCTAAACCGTGAGACACCGCACGACTTACCAGGTGACAACAGATACCTACGGGCAGCAGCTTACCTTCATGACATGCGGGCGCATAATCACATCATGTGCGATTCGGAGCCTGCATTCTACGAATATGTACAGACGTTTCCCCACCCATTAGATAGTGCCGTATCGGTGTCAAGAACTACATTGCTCACCGCTCTTAAACTTGAGAATTACAACACTGGCGTTGTTCTGCCCCATGAAGAAACACTGTCTAAAGCAAAGACAGACCGGTTGAACCTGATGCGTGCAACACACGCAAACCCCGAACCAATTTATGGCCTCTATGAGGACAGCACCAATTCACTGGCGATACTCCTTGCCAATGCTCGGCCAGAGGCCACTTGCATCCTGGATACCGCGTACTCTGGACCTGGTGCGGTTCATACGGAGCACCACACCGTATATCGGCATAACTCCCCTGAGATAGTTAAGGCCATCAGCGATTTCTTTGAGGGCCATCGGATCTGGATTGCCGACGGCCATCACCGGTATGAAACAGCGCTCAACTATCAGGCCGAACGACGTGCCGAGGAGGGTGATCCCCAGGAGCAGCAGGAATACGACAGCATAATGATTGGCCTTAGCGCATTTGAAGACCCTGGCCTTGTGGTTCTTCCAACTCATCGGCTTGTCAAGAACGTGAGTCCCGAACGGCTTGCCGGGCTTCGCTCGGTGCTTGGTGATTGCTTCAGTATTGAGGATAAGAGCCACGTCGATGCTCTAGCCTGGATAGCTGAGCCAGGAACGGGCTCCCAGAAATTCGCCCTGCTCACCAAAGATAATGCACTTTGCCTAACATTGAAGGTAAACGGCATCAAATCAATGCCTGCTGCGGCCCAGCATAGCAAGGCATGGGCTGAGTTAGATGTCACAGTACTTCAGCTGCTGGTACTTGAGCCTGCCTTTGGCCTTAGGTGGTCAGACATGGCGACCACTCCTGACATCGCGTACACACGGGATGCAGCGGAGGCACTGCAGTTAACGAAGTCCGGGGCAGTGGATGTAGCCTGTATCCTTCAGACACCGTCGGTAAAAGACATACGTGATGTGGCGTCTGCTGGTGACAAGATGCCGCAGAAGTCCACATTCTTCTACCCCAAACTCTACAGTGGCCTAATCGTGCGTTCACTCGGCTAAGGGCCAGGATGCTGCGCTGCAACGTAGTGCAGCATCTCTCTTGACCTCAGCCTACGCTACGTGCAGAGTTCATGGTTCGCGGGACTCCACCCAGCTCTTGACTGTGTATCACCGGAGGAGGGTATCCACCTCTAAAATCCCATGGGATCGAGCCAGTGTCCCATTACATGCACCGATTGTTAGAGCGGCTCGTCACTGCTGACCGCACTGTCTATCCCACACCGGCAATTGACCTACCCCTGCATCGCTGTAGTGCTTTGCCTGCTTCTGATGCACAACTGTATTTGTTCGTCGGCATGGGGTTTTCCTGATTTAAACTTCGGGTTAGACGGGCAGGTTGGGTTCGGAATCGCCTAGCTGCGGGTACAATTAGGCTTGAGACGAGTTTAATAGATACCTTTCAAGTAAGTATGGAGAATCTGACGTGACAGATCAAAACCCTAAGGCGGACATCGGAGTCTTCGGCGGGAGCGGTTTCTACAGCCTGTTCGAAAACGTGAAGGAAATCGAGATAGAGACACCCTTTGGCCCACCTAGCGACTCGGTATTTCTGGCTGAGGCACATGGTAAGCGTGTTGCATTTCTACCTCGGCACGGCCGCCATCACACTATTCCTCCACATAACATTAACTACCGCGCCAACGTCGCTGCAATGAAGCAGTTAGGCGTACGCTATCTTATCAGCCCATGTGCTGCCGGCAGCTTGCAGCGCCATGTAAAGCCCGGTGATTTCGTGGTTTGTGACCAGTATGTGGATCGCACTACTGGCCGAAAGGACTCATTTTACGACGGTCCGGAAGTTTACCATGTGTCGAGTGCGGAACCTTACTGCCCGCATCTAAGAGAACTTGCAATTCAGGCAATCAAGAGTCAGGGTATCAACGTTCACGAAAAAGGCACCGTGGTTGTAATTCAAGGTCCCCGCTTTTCCACTCGCGCCGAGAGTCAGTGGTTTACTCGTGCAGGCTGGGAAGTGATCAATATGACGCAATACCCCGAGGCCTATTTGGCGCTTGAACAGAACATTGCGGTGGTAAACATCGCACTCATTACGGACTACGACTGTGGACTAGTGGCCGAAGAGCATATCGCCCCAGTCACTCAGGAAGAAGTCTACCGAGTCTTCCTGCAGAACGCCTCACGGGTCAAAGCAGTGGTTTCCGAACTAATTCGAAGCATTCCTCTCGATCTTGAAAGTCCGTGCCATCACGCGCTCGACTTCGCAAGGGTTCAGGCTTGATCTCTCACATTGAACCCGTAGTTTGGGCAAACGGACGAATTCGCCTTCTAGACCAGACCAAGCTTCCGCGCGAGGTGAGCTGGGTAGAAATCGACAATTGGCGCGATGCGGCTACCGCAATAAAAAACATGATTGTACGTGGAGCACCTGCTATTGGTTGCACCGCTGCGCTGGGCTTAGCGCTTGCAGCATGCAGCACCATCGCCCCAGGTCGCGATGCATTCATCGACAAACTGCAAGTTGCCGCCGACGGGCTATGCGACGCTAGACCAACAGCCGTAAACCTCAGTTGGGCAGTAAACCGCCTCATGGAACTCGCACGAGCGTTGCCAGAAGTAACAGAAATCAAACAACTTCTAGTCACTGAGGCGATTAAGATGCTAGAGGAAGACGTCCACATTAATCGTACATTGGGGCAATATGGTGCCGAGCTTCTTCCAGAAACCTGCAGCATCATAACCCACTGTAATGCAGGAGCTTTAGCAACTGCAGGTTATGGTACGGCATTAGGTGTCATCAGGGCGGCGGTGGAAAGCGGAAAGCAGGTGACGGTGTTTGCCGACGAAACGCGGCCACGACTCCAGGGAATGAAGTTGACAGCATGGGAACTGATGGAAAGCGGAATTCCGGTAACGGTGATTACCGACAACATGAGCGCTGCATTGATGCGTTCAAGCAGCATTAGCTGCGTCGTTGTTGGCGCCGACCGAATTGCTGCAAATGGAGATACGGCAAATAAGATTGGGACTTATGGTCTTGCGGTAATCGCCAAACATCACAATATACCGTTCTACGTAGCCGCCCCTGTTTCAACATTCGATTTCAGTCTGGCAACGGGTGCCGACATTCCTATAGAAGAGCGCGATTCAATGGAGGTTACACACATTGACGGCGTTGCGATTGGTCCGGCAAACCTACGTGCATGGAATCCTGCGTTTGACGTGACACCAGCCGATTTAATCGCTGCGATTATTACTGAACGTGGTGTAATTAAACCGCCATTTACGACTAGTATCACGAATTTACAGAACCGGAACTAGAGACACTTTGGTTGCAGATTAATGTGCCCACGGTACATACCAATGGAGGAGAAGACACTATGACAAAACTGCTAGCCGAAAGCCTAGTACGGGATATTCCCGATTTCCCAAAACCAGGAATTCTGTTTAAGGACATTACTCCGGTTGTACAAAACTACGATGCCCTAAAAGAAGTCGTTGAGAAGATGGCCGAATTTGGGCGAAGCTGCAAAGTGGATATGGTTGTAGGAATTGAAGCGAGAGGCTTCCTCTTTGGTGCACCCATTGCACTGGAATTAAAAACGGGTTTCGTGCCATTGCGTAAACTTGGTAAGCTGCCTGGTAACCGAATAACCGAAGAATATGCCCTGGAATATGGAACCAACACCGTGGAGATACATAACGACGCCATAGAACCAGGTATGCGCGTTCTTATTGTAGACGACCTGTTGGCTACGGGTGGTACGGCTGCAGCAGCGGCCAGATTGGTGGAACGGGTACATGGCGTGGTGGCAGGAATCTGCTTTCTAGCCGAGCTAGATTTTCTGGAAGGACGTAAAGCACTTGAGAAATATCCTTTGTGCTCGCTTCTGCATTACGATTAATCGTGCTGGTGCCTTCAATAAATAACAAAGCGGTGCTGCCAATTAAATATTGATGGCAGCACCGCATTAGTTTAGACTGGTAAAATTTACCAAGACTGTCGCGCTCTATTCAGTTTTGCCGGTATACTCTTTTTTGTGCACACTCAACCTATTCAATTCCGCGCTATTAATATCGGCAGATTGTCCCCCAATTCTCAGGGTTATTGCGTATTTTCATTGCACGCACGTTATTCAGTAAGCATTAGTCAGGCTTGGGATTACCGGCCATGAGCCCCATTCCATTTTTTTACACCAATCAGATGCTTCAGTACAACATGGGCCAATCACATCCCATGAAGCCCGAGCGACTGAGCATGGTGAAGAACCTGTTGCAGGACTATGACTTGTTTGATAAGGAATTGGCGCTTTACACTCCGGCACCGGCGAGTGTAGCGGATATAGAAGCAATCCACACGCCAGATTTTATCACGGCATTACAATCTTGCGAATCTGGGCAGCCTCGTGTAGACGTGCGTAAGTACGGATTTATGACGGCAGATAACCCTCTCTTTGAAGGCATCTATTCAGCCTCCATGTTATACACTGGTGCCTCACTCGACGCAGCACAAGCCGTTCTGGATGGTGAACCTGCAGCTGTAAATATTTCCGGTGGGCTGCACCATGCTCATGCGGGCAGAGCTGCAGGATTCTGCGTATTGAACGATTGTGCGGCAGCAATTCACCGTTTGCGTCAAAAATATCGCCGTGTAGCCTATGTTGACATTGATGTGCATCACGGTGACGGCGTACAGGAGCTGTTCTTTTCAGATCCATCGGTACTAACAATCTCCATTCACGAGAATGGAAGAACTCTCTACCCTGGGACTGGATCTGCTTCTGAAATCGGTGTGAATGATGGCGAGGGCACGAGTGTCAATATTAATATAGCCGCGAAAGCTAGCGATGAGATCTGGCTGCAGGCCTGGAGGTCAGCTGCCATAACAATACTGCGCGACTACAACCCGGAGGCAATTGTGCTGCAGATGGGTGCAGATGCCCACGCGCTTGACCCCCTTGCACATTTGATGCTCACTGCTCAGGGATGGTTAAAAGCTGTGCAGGACATCATCAATCAGGGAAAGCCGTTAGTACTGCTTGGTGGAGGAGGGTACAATCTTGCAACAGTTACGCGCATGTGGACACTGGCAACTGCTTTGGTAGCGGGAGTAGAGTTGGACAATGCCGTACCGCAAAAGAGTACTTTTCGGAAACACGAGGCGTTCCTGCGTGATGTTGACGAATTCTTGCCTAGCAGTTCGGAATATGAGTATGCAGCGGCTAAAACCAGAGCATTCTCAGTAGAACTTGAACATAATCTTAGAGAATATTATCATATTGGACGTGGCTCCCATAACCGCATTTCTTAGGGATTTCCACGCGCTAAGTGATGGTTTACACGGCCATCCGAAAGGAGCATTGCCTAGATGAAACGGTTCCCACTGCCAGCCCTTACAGCTGCAGTAGTGTGCCTTAGTTTGCCAATGGTGGCTGTCGCACAGAACGCTGCGCCCCCGGCGGCACCAGGGTTGACTACAACCGCACCCGCCAAGGCTGCAGCGCCAGCCGGTACCGACGTGGTCGGTTCTGTTTACGATACCAAAGTGACGTGGGATGACCTGTTCACCTATATTCAAAGAACGAACCCAACAGAGTTCGATGCATTTATCTCGCAAACACTTGGCCCATACGTAGCGGGCCAGCTTCTCGGCCCCAACGCCTCGCCTACCGTAACAATTACGAAGGACGAGGCATTTCAGCAACTCCGTAGCAATCCACCGCCCGCAATGGGTGAAGTTCTCGAGTCGCTCCTGGAACGTGATATGGTGGAGACAGCGGCTAAAAGGGCGAACATTGTCATAACACCGGCACAGGTTAAAGCGATCGTTTCGGAGCGGTTGGCTGCAATGCGCAAGGGCGGCCAGATTCCTCCTGGTGTAACAGACGAGCAATTTCTAGCGCAGCAGCACCTTACTGAAGCCAAACTAGAAAGCCTCTTCAAACCGGTCGCTGAACTGACTGCGCTGTTAGATCAGCATATAGCGCAACTGCAGGGCCACCCAATCGGTCCGTCAGACTTCCTCCAGGCTAGCCATATTCTCATCCCCGTTGCCGCTCTAGGTCCTAATCCCACCGCTGCTGCAAAACAGAAGGACGCCGAGGCACTTGCAAAGATCCAGACAATTCGCAAAGAGATTGTCTCAGGAAAGATGACATTCGCCGCGGCAGCCGCCAAATATGGCACCGATTCAACCAAAGCACATGGCGGCGACCTTGGTGTGTTTATGCGAGGCATGATGACCCCGTCGTTTGACAAGGCCGTATTCAGCCTAAAAAAGGGTGTTGTAAGTGAACCGGTGCGCTCTCACTATGGATACCACCTCATCCTGGTAACCAAGTTGGGCGATGAGCTAACTCATGACCAGCGCACCACTGCACTTCGACAGCGTGAGAACTTGATCATTGGCCAGTTCAATGAGGAACTCCAAAAGCAGGCTAAGCTAGTAAATACCCTACAGAAAAATATGCCTGCACCGCCACTTCAACAGGACTCAAACTAACCTAACAGCAGTTCTGCATCAGCTCGTAGGGGTGGCCGTTACTGCACCCCTACCTCGTAAATCTTTCACAGCAAGCCTTGTGCTTACGCGGAATTATCCCGCGCAGGGTTAAATCTCACGGTGGAGCAGCGTTCAGCATGTTTTCTTGGCAGCAAAATAAGCGATATAAAGCCGTATTCGTAGGAATTGTAGTTACGGTAACCTTTGCGGGAGGTCTTACCCGTACCTCACTGGCCCAGCAGCCTAACCCGCTAGTCAAACCTACGACTCAGCCCAATTCCACGCAGGCTGCATCGGTGCGGCCAATGGTGGGCTCAATTACCACGACTGCCGCCCCAATGGTGACGGGAACCAGTAGGACTATCACCGCCGCTAATAAGCTGCACCTGTTTGGATACGCATTTTTTGCCCCTGCAAGAGCGTATGTAAGCGCTCAGTATCGCGCGCTCATGGCTAGCTCCAGGAAGAAAGGCGAACGTGGTGGTACCGCAACCACGATTCAGCCTAACGGTTCACCAAATTCCAAACCGGTTATTCCACCGCCGCCAGGCTATGTTCCTGCTTCTACAGGCAGCCACCAAGCAGCCGGCATTGCCACAACTTCACCCAATCAACCACCTGTCGGATCGCCTGTCAACGCAGAAAGTCAGCCCACGGGCTATCCTGCACCACTATATAACCCCTATGGATATCCATACGGTCCCGCCGGAACGCAGCAGCAAGAACCTGCATCGCCATCTACCCAAAGTGCATTTCAGGGCATTATCACCCCATACCAGCAGATGGAGTTTAACGTCGCGGCTAATGCACCGGCAAGTTACCGGCTAACTGGCGGCGATCAACTGGTCATACGCTATTCTAACCCCGCAATGGAACCGCGGGAAATTAGCGCCACTGTGGAACCGTCCGGTAGAATACAGCTCAATTCGCACGGCGCCGTGAACGTGGCTGGTTTAACACTTACCCAGGCCGAACAGGTGATAAAAAATAGGCTGTTACGCGACTTCAGAAACGTTGATGTTACTGTAACACTTCATGAACTCCACACCATCTCCATCACCGTTGCAGGCGAGGTGCAAGTGCCAGGTACGTACGTAGTACCGGCAGTCGCAACTGCGTTCAATGTGTTATATGCCGCCGGCGGACCAACGCGCGAAGGCTCACTACGTGACATTCAGGTTCGCAGAAATGGTACAACACTACACCTGGATTTCTACTACATGCTGGCTGGAGCGGCCGTTGCTCGTGTAAACGGCACATACGCACCAGATATCAATCTTCAGCCCGGCGACGTACTGTACGTCCCCTACGCGCAGTCACGGGTCTCAGTTGAGGGTGCAGTTCATACGCCGGCAATCTATGAGATTACACCTGGTGAGACACTTGCGGATGCCATTAAGGTCGCAGGCGGGCCGCGCGCGGCAGATGCATCTACCACTGTAGAATTATCTACACTAGCTCCAGGACGTGCGCATATCATTAAAACCCTGGACATTGCGTCACACCAAGCGGACGCGACGCCGCTTTACGACGGCGACATTATCCGTATTCTCCGCATAAAATCCACCGTTGAAAATATGGTAACAGTCTCCGGCGCGGTAACGCAACCGGGTGATTATGCTGTTACTCCAGGCATGACCATTGCATCTCTTTTGCGCGACGCTCGTGAGCCTCTGCCAGAAGCCTATATGGGAAGGGCCGCGCTGTATCGATGGGGGCCAAACGGTGTTCGAACTCTTATACCGATTGACCTTGCGCTCGCCTTAAAGGGAGATCCCAGGTACAACGTTAAGGTTAGCCGCTGGGATGAGCTAAGGGTCTACAGCCAGAAGGACGCTCAGTTCATTGGCACCGGCAAAATAACGCTGAGAGGTGCGGTTCAGCACCCCGGTGTCTACACGTACGACAACAATACACGTGTAAGTGATCTCCTGCTAAAGGCCGGGGGACCAATGCCCGACGCCGACATGGTGGTAGTGGAACACCAACATGGCAATGGGACGAAAACCTACCAGTACGCTACCACCTCAGACATTGAGCACGAAGGCTCTCAGAACGACTTCCTGCTTCACGACAACGATATAGTAGCCGTCTACACGAACGCGCAGACCCAGTTCATTCCAGACCACCGGGTTACTATAGAAGGCGATGTTGTTTCACCCGGCCAGTACGATCGTGGTTCTGGCATGCGCTTGAGTGATCTACTAAAGCTCGCAGGCGGTTTTACCCCTAACGCGGGCACCACTGTTCAGATAGCACATTCTCGCGAGTTTGAACACTCGACGCAATCTACCGTGCCCGCCTCTACCATAACTGTCAGCTTCAATTCAATGCACAACGTGGTACAGGGCAATGATGTACGACTACACGACGGGGACGTAGTACTTGTCGACGGGAAGTCTGGCTTCGTTGACCAACCCCGCGTTGTTACGATTACAGGCGAAGTGGAGCATCCCGGCCCGTACTTTATTGGACCAGATACGCGTCTTAGCCAAATCGTTAAAATGGCAGGTGGGCTAAGGTCCAACGCATTTGCAGATGGCGCGCAATTTCATCGCGATCGCTCGAAATTGGGTTCGCCGGAGCAGACCCAACTCGCCAACATCGTAAACGACCTGGATCAGATGTATAGCAAATCGGACTACGAACGGGAGCTGGCGCTATCCGACCTCGAGCGGATTAAGTCCTCGGACACCGCCGTCAACAACAATTCACTCATCGCTCTCGGAGGACCGGTATCGTCAGCGAGCCTTAACAACCCGGCAGCAGCCATATTGGCTGCAGACCTTGCCAAGCACTCGCTGGTTACTTCTGCGCGACAGTTTACCTCAACAGACCTACTACCCAGTGGGAATATTGCGATTAATCTGGCACAGGCACTGAAAACACCTGGTAGTAGCAGCGATATTGTACTTAAGGACGGAGACAGACTGACCGTACCTTCCACACCGACAACCGTATTGGTATTGGGTGCCGTTGTGAACCCACGAGCTGTGCTATGGAAACCGGGTGCGCCACTCGATTACTACCTGACGAATACCGGTGGTGCAACTCCCGATATTGATATGCAGCATATTGTTGTGATCCGTGCTAGCGGCGCCCTAGCGCCAATAGCCAAAGCAGGTGGAATTCAGGCCGGTGACGTAATCTACATCCCGACACGGGTCATGGTTGACCGGCTGTCGAATCATACCAACAACATACAAACGTTCATGCAATCACTCACTAGCGGTGCAATCTTGTTCCGTCTTGTCACTGGGGGCCTCCGGCTGTAAGACCGGTGATACTAACGGAGTACTAATAAGTTACATGGATAAAATTACACCCGACAGTGATCTTGCACTGGATACACGCATGCTGCTGCGGTTGACGCGCAACAGGATGAAAACCTGGTTAGTGTTGGCACCTGGGGTATTCATCGTCTGCGTGGCGCTGCAGGGCCTAGTACAATCTCAAAAGTACAGTGCAACCGCCACCATGTCAATGGAAAGCAGTGAACCAGGGCCATCCTCTTCACCCCTGGCCATCTTAACTGGAGCATCGTCGGACTCAAAGGTGATCGGATTACTCGAAAGCCGACGGCTCGCGTTAATGGTCGCAAAGCGGGTCCCCATACAACGCGCCTATGGATTACCGAATGAACTTGCAGCAGCAGGCATGTTAACTAAAGGCATAAAGGCCGAGGTAAACAGTTCAACCGGGCTACTTGAGGTTACAATTACGCTTCCTGGTCCGCCGCTTCTTGCACCTGGCACAGGTGTTCGCAAAAAGCAGATTTGCGATCTGACCGCTGCGTGTGCTAATGCTTATTCAAAGGCACTAGGTGACTACTATAGCCAATATGACAATACTCGTGACAGCGTAATACAGCGAAGCGCGAAACATGAATTAGCTTTGGCTCGACGGGACTATGATACTGCGTCAAACAATGTACTCGATTTCCTTAATTCGCTTAAGACCTATGACCCACGCACTTCACCAGACACTTCGACTGCAGCTAACCTGGCACAGTTTTACCAGGAAGCGGCCTCTACAGATGCGAGTCTTCAGGCAGCGCTAGCGGCTCAATCAGACAAAGCGAGCGGCATCCACCGTCAGCTTACCGATATCAATCATTTGCCGCTTGAGGACCCCTTCCTACAAGCCGAACGCGAACGTTTAAGTCAGGCGCAGTTGCAGTATCACGAACTGACTCAAGTGGAAATGCTTGCGAACCAGAACCCGCTGGTTGTCCGCGCCGCAGCAAGGCTCGCCGCAGCACAGGCTGCCCTAGACCGACAGGAGACAGCATATCGCCAGTACTACACAACGGATAGCGTCACGATGTCTGCGAACATTGCCTCGCTACGAGCCAAGCTCACAGCCATTACGAATGCAATACGTGCCAGTGCCAAAAGATTACCGGCTCAACGTGATCTTGCTTACCAGATGGATCAACTTAAGGGAGAGCAACAGCTGCAATTTGGCAGGCTGAAAGAAACGCTTACACGTTATGTAGATGTAAAACTGAGCACCGTATCTGGTCGCAGCCGTGTCACCGTTGTCGACACCGCCCTTGCACCTCAAAGTGGTGCACCAGGGCTAATCCGAATCTTTGTGCTGTCTGTTTTTGCTTGCATTGTAGTCTGTATGTTCCAGCTGGGGCGCGACTATCTTCGTGAATTCGAAGCGACCTCCGCTGCAACCGCTCCGCCTAAAACCACGGGGGCTTAGGGCGTTCGGATCATTTAACGGCAGATTTTGGTCCGGTGTGAGTTCCACAGGAAGCGTCCTCGCCCCCATGGTTTTGAGGATCACCACTTCCTAGCAACTCGGTGTAAAGTTCAAGCGTCGCTAGCGCTGACGCTTGAATGGTAAAGTGCTCGAGTACCCTCTTGCGACCGTTCTCCCCCAGTACCTTCGCAACCAATGGCTTATCAATAAGCATTGTAACAAGCTCACTAGCCTCCCGAACATTACCCATGTCCACAAGAAGACCGCTCGTACCATCTTCAATGATCTCCAGTACTCCACCGGCTCGAGTTGCGATCACGGGTTTCTGCAACGCCATCGCTTCCGTTATCACCTGGCCAAACGGCTCCGGCGAGGTAGAACAGTGCATTACGATATCTAGATTTCGCATCTCGGTGACTACGTCGCTTTGAAATCCTCTAAACACCACATGACCGTCAAGGTCCGGCTGTGCCGCGCGCGCCTTCAATTGATTGCTGTAGTCGTCTTCACCAAAAAGCGCAGCACCTACAATTACCCATTCGGTTTCAGGATATTCTTTCAATACGCGAGCCGCGACCTCAAGAAAAATGTGCTGACCTTTCCACTCGCTTAATCGGCCGACGATACCTATGCGTGTGAGGTGCCCGCGTACAGTTGAAGAAACGGTGCCCACTTCGCTAACGCCAGGGTATATCACCCTGGTCATTTTAGAACGTGGCAATTTAAGCGTGGTTTGTGTTGCTAAGGAGTTTGCAATGACAGCATTGGGAATGAAACGCGCCATTGTTCGGACAAGTTTCACCACTTTAGTTGGCAGATAGTCTTGAGATATGCGGTCGTGAATATGCCAAACGAGCGGTTTTCGCATTAATCTGGCAGCCAGGCCGCCAATAAGACAAGCCTTCAAATTATTCGTGTGCACTACATCTACATTAAGGGTACTGATCACACGCTGCAGGTGTAAGCTCATTCTGACTGCGGAGAGGCCCCGATGAATGGCAGCGCCGGTAAAACGCGCCATCGAATCTCGGTTCGTATTTACGAGTTCACCGGATGCGCGAAATAAATGCACTTCAATTTTGCGCCGCTCTAATTCATGTCGCAATGGCCCATCTTCAAATAAGAGGACGACCGGTGTGACCGGGCCGACTAAATGCGGTAACAAATTAAGCAAGAAGATTTCACCGCCACCTAATTTTGCGGTGTGGTCAATAAACAGCACCCTATATGCCACAGTATGCTCCGTTGCAAGGCAAAAGTAATATTATAAAATTAATCGACGTTGTCGAGAACAAACCTGATCAACACTGTTACACTACCGCGATGATTTGCCTGGCACGTTTACTGCAATAAAGGTGCAAATCTTGCAAATCCCACGACTACCATAACAGTCGGTTTAAATCGATAGTTCCCAAAGAGGTAAATCTCACGAACCTATGAAATTTTCCCGAATTCAATTAAACAATTTAAATTATGATACCACAATATGCCACAAATCAATCGAAGAAGCACTCGATGCACGCTACAGTTCACCTTAACCAACATGCCATCAACGTGATTGCGAACATATACCTGAGACCGACCGACAGTCAGCCATTCTGAAGAAGCGCTCTGTACACTACCTGGGCCATCGCAACGCTAATCTCCGTAGTAAAACAGTCGATCACACGCTGCCGTGCTTTTCTGCCAATTTGTGTGCTCTCGTCAGGGTTCGCCAACACCCTGCAGATGGTTCGGGCCATTGCATGGCTATCGTTCATTGGGACCAGGAACCCATTCTCACCATCCTGAATGATCTCTAACACGCCGCCACCGGCAGTCGCTATGACTGGCTTTTTCATCGCCATTCCTTCGACCACCACCTGTCCAAAGGGTTCTGCGGTAACACTCGCATGCACCACAATGTCTAAAGAATCAATTGCATTAATAACGTCGTCCCTAAAGCCTTCCCATAAGACTCTGCCTTCAAGATCTGGCTGATTTGCCCTTTGTTTAACCTGGTTAGTATAATCATCCTCTCCAAATAATGCCGCCCCTATAACCACAAACTCAGTGTCTGCAAACCGTTTGGCAACCTCCGATGCTGCCTCAAGAAAGATGTGCTGCCCCTTCCACGGAGCAATTCTACCGACCATACCAATTCGGACGGGTGAGCCAAAGTGCCGGTCTGGCCGTTCTACTGGGAGTCGTATACCGCTGTAGATTACCCATGACGGCTTTCCAGCAGGTAGTTTCACAGTTTCCAGTGTGCTTTGGGAATTCGCGACAACACCATGCGGTACGTACCGAGCAAGAAGCCTGAGAACACTTACCACAGGCATTGGCAAATAGTCGCTCTCGTATCGGTCACGAATGTGCCAAATCACTTTCTTCCGCGCAAGTCTGCCAGCAAATCCTCCTATAAGGTTGGATTTAAGATTGTTGCAGTGAACAATTTGTGGGTTAATCTCCCTTATGAACTTTGACAACTTGAGGATGGAGGATATTACAGCACCAATATCGCGAATTCTTAGGAGCGATCGAATGCCCAATTGGTCTTTTCGAGCGGATTTTACTGTACCCTTAACCGTAAATAATCGAACGTCAATTCCGGCGCTTGCAAGTTTGTCCCACAACTTCCCCGTCTCAAACAACACCACTACGGGTTCAAATTCATCTCTGTTCAATCCGGTAACAAGATTAAACAACGCAATTTCACCACCTCCCAACATAGAAGTGTGGTCGATGTACAATACACGGTTAGACAATGCCATACACCTTCCCAGTACCGGTTGGTAGTGCGCGCCACCAACTTATACTCATTCATTGGAGCAACCTCTTAATCTGCAGACGCACCATGTTTCGCCTAGTACCACCGTCAGACCCAGAACCACGGCCGACTTTCAAGTCTGTTCACGTGAATGGACGGTGGAAGAGGTGAAAAGGTACGAAGGAGGTTGCGGCACCACGACGAAACCTCAGAAAAACGCGCGCTGCCAGTAGCAGACTATTGTACCCTATTACACGTCAGCACACAGCCATTAAAATTCGGGCACATCTTTTGGGCAGCCTGGCGAGCCTCGGCGTGGTATCGTAAGTCGTCTTCTCAAGGTTCCCACAATCAATCATTGTCGCACACTTTTTAAGGATAGAATACAACTAACAAGCTGTTTTGTAAATAATATTATCAAACCCTCTGGCTATTTGATTGACAACGTGTAGGGCTGCAGGATAGAATACGCTTAGGAGATACGTACCTCATGACCCACGGAGATTTCGGTTTTGTTCAACCTGCCACTGCTGAGACGCAATGGGAGCAGTTTGTACACCATGTTAAGACGCGTCAACCCACTTTTTTCGATCCGGAAGTCCCGGTATTTGGTGCCCGCGCACCTGGTCGGCTAGACGTCATGGGAGGAGTGGCAGATTATTCAGGCAGCATTGTCCTCGAGATGCCCTTAGCCTGCGCTGCTTTTGCCGCATGGCAATGGAGGCAGGACGACAAATTCATCGTGCGTTCCGAAACTCCTGAAATGCAGCTTGCACTGCCAGAAGCCCACTTTCGGGTGGCTGATTTTGTCACGCCCGATCGACATCCGCGCTCGTTGGATGAGGTGCGCGCCGTCCTTCAGAAAAACCCGGAACAGCGCTGGGCCTCCTATGTTTTAGGTTGCTTCTACATTATGCTTAACGCATACACAAAAATGAACCAGGGAAAAGCCGATGAACGGCTTGGAACAGTAGGCGCCAATATACTCATATCGAGTGCTGTTCCCTCTGGCGCTGGCATATCCTCGTCCGCTGCACTCGAGGTGGCCACAATGCATGCTCTCAGCGAAGCGGCGGGCATTAAGCCGAGCGATCTTACTCTCGCTGCATGGTGTCAACGCGTCGAAAACCAGGTAGTTGGTGCTCCCTGCGGGATAATGGATCAAGTGACGTCCGCACTGGGTAGGGAGAATACTCTTCTTACAATGCGCTGTCAACCACACGATCTTATGGGCAATCAACCGGCTCCCCCGGGCTGGCGATTTATTGGTATAGACTCGCGGGTTAAGCATGCGGTAGGAGGTGGACACTACACCCGCGCCAGAGTTGGTGCATTTATGGGCCTGAAGATTATTCAACTTGAAAGTGGTGGTCAGCTACTCGATAATTACTTATGTCGCATGAGCGCCGATGAGTTTAAGGCCTACCGCGAAATCATACCAGAGACGCTCACAGGTAGGCAGTACCAGCAGGAATATGGCCTGCTGCCGGATACGGTGACCACGGTCGATCCAGACGAAACGTATCATCCTAGAGCCTGTGCAGAGCACCCAATTCTAGACAACGAACGAGCACGGTCGTTTATAGCGCTAATGCATCTTGCCGCGATGCACCATGAGGAAAACCACGCAGACAACGCAGACGCTGGTCCAGACGAGTATCTGTTGAGTGAGGCGGGCGCACTTATGCTGAAATCTCACGAATCTTATTCAAAACGACTAAACCTTGGATCACCGGAAACAGATCTTCTCGTAAGCCTTGCAGAAAGGCACGGGAAGGCCAAAGGCCTGTATGGAGCGCGCATCACAGGCGGCGGGTCCGGTGGTACGGTGGCACTGCTTACCCGAGCGAACTTCGAACCTGCGGACGAAGCAATACTTAGCATTTGCCAAGCTTATGAACAAGAAACAGGACGCACACCCAGAGTTTTCATAGGCAGTTCGCCGGGTGCCATTCAATTTGGGGCTCGGGTTATAGCCTAGGGTCATCACGGTGGACTGCAACTGGATTCCTCGCGCCGCGATAAAGGAAGTGGTAATCAAGAATGCTAAACATCGATGGTGTTCGGCGGATTGCGGAAAACCGTATTCGCGAAGCTGACGAAGAAGGCAAATTTGACAACCTTCCGGGAATGGGCCGTCCGTTAAGTTTTACAGACGACTCGTATGTTCCGCCCACACAGCGGGCGGCGGTAAAGTTGCTTAAGAATGCGGGTGTTCTGCCAGAATGGGCGCAGCTCCAGCGGGACATTATTCAAGAACAGCGAGCAGTAACCCTGCTTCCCGACGAATTAGCGCAGGCCGCGGCCCGTTTTGCTTCCAAAGAGAAGGGTTCTAACACTGATCTAGCAACGAGATATACCGAGTGGAGAACACAACAGCGGGATCGATTTGCATCCCGCGTAAAGGCGTGTAATCACATGGTTCTCAAGCTTTGCATGGTGGGTCCTCAACACGCGGTTGTAGTACACCCGCTTAACACCCGGCAACTATTAGAAGAGTTTGATCACTTGGTACCACTACACATTGACACCTCGCAACTCCCTACATCGAAACTGACTTCATTTCAGAAACAGGCTCGTTGGCTCAAAGTCTGGCATCGCTTTAGATCTGTATTCAGGCGGCCCCACTAATGTCAGATGTGCTCCGGCGCCCCATCCCCATCTGGCAAGCACCTACCGGGTCGATCGCGGGTCCGGATCTTTGCATTGCGGTTAGTAACGCCGGCGGACTGGGCTCGATGGGCCTTACGTGGACCGATCCTGACCGCGCTCAGGCGGCCGTAACTACTGTGCGAGAAAACACCAATGAGCCCTTCATGGTCAATTTTGCTCTGGCGTTCCCGCCTCATTCCCTAATGGCCGTGCTAGACGCGGGAGCACCAATCGTGACATTCTCGTGGGGACAACCGTCAACATTGATTGACACGGTGCATAGTGCGGGCGCACTAGCCGGCGTTGCGGTAGCGTCTGCTATGGGTGCATCCATCGCGTTGCAGGACGGAGCGGACTTTCTGGTGGTGCAGGGCAGTGAGGCCGGAGGTCATGTACAATCCACCACCCCTCTTGAGATCGTTCTTCCTCAGGTTTTACAAATTGCAGGTAAAACACCGATCGTCGCTGCAGGAGGTATCGCATCAGCACAGCAGATCGCTCACTTCCTGCTTATGGGGGCAGCTGCCGTTATGTTGGGGACAAGATTTGTCGCCACAAATGAGAGCAGGGCGCACAATGAGTATAAGCGGCTTTTAGTTGGGGCTACTGCCAATGACACGGTATTAACAGGATGCTTTGATGTTGGGTGGCCGCTGGCACCACACCGAGTCCTGCGTAACAGTACGTTTAATACGTGGGAGGCCTATGGTTACGCCACGGGAGGAGCGCGTCCGGGATACAATGACATTCTAGCAAAAACCGAAACAGGTGTATCAATATATAGGTACGAGGATACGGCTCCGATGGCAGGGATGAACGGAGATATTGAGGCAATGTGCTGCTACGCCGGTACGAGCGTTTCATCAATTAACTCAGTCTTGGGGGCAGCAGAAGTAGTTACAGAGCTTTGGGCCGACGCGGTAACACACATGAAGCCACCGGTCGCTTAACTGCAACTGCACCATGTGATAGCAGACCGAAATAGGTGTGACCATCTCTAATAATTTTGCACTTCACTTGTATCTATTTCGCGCGCAAGCGGCAACATCAGCAATCATGTGACACTCCCATGTTTACATGTTTACTTGATATAGGCAATTTAGGTTCCTTAATGCAGCCCAGCCATTAGGATGCGAATTAATCTGCTAAAGCAACCAGGCTGGGCTGCATCCAAAAATCGCACTTAAAATAGTCCCCGCACGTTGTTGACCGCTGGTAAAGGTAACAATCACCTCGTCGTAACAAATCGACTACTGGTGAATGTACATCGGTTATCTCAAGGCCACCGTAGGATCCATTGGCCGCGGAATGCTAAACCAGGCTGCATTACATACCTCCAGGTCTTCCTGGGTAAGGCGTAGGCTTATCGAGGGCAGGGTTGCAGCAAGCTGCTCTGGCTTACTGGCGCCGACGATGGCTGAAGTAACAACGGGATTCTGCAAAACCCACGAGATTGCAGCCTGCGCCAGACTAATATTTTTACTTTCGAAATGGGCGGAAAGCCTTTCAACTGCATTAAACTGGGCATCCTTCCAGTACCTTTCGTGGTACAAACTGTTTCCTTCCTTCATCAGATCGAAGCGTGAGCCCGCCTCAGGTGCTGCATCTTTCTTGAATTTTCCCGTCAAGAATCCCCCGGCAAGCGGGTTGTATGCAATAACGCCCACTCCCTGTTCTTTGCATACTGTGAGCAACTCATCCTCTATTTGCCGAAACAACAGGTTGTACCGCGGCTGCACGCAATCGTACCGAGCAAGGCCAAGTTTATCGCTCGTCCACAATGCTTCAGCCAGCCGCCATGCCCCATAATTGGAGCAGCCTATATACCGCACTTTGCCGCTCTTCACCAGCACATCTAGCGCACTCAGTGTCTCGTCAATAGGTGTTTCACCATCGGGTGAATGGGTCTGGTAGAGGTCAATATAGTCAGTTTGAAGTCTTCGTAAGCTATCTTCAACGGCCTGAAGAATGTGCTTACGCGAAAGTCCTCCGTTCCACGGCAACGGCCCCATGTCCGCTCTACATTTCGTCGCCAAGATGAAGTTATCACGGCGGCCCTTAAGCCATTTACCAACGATCTCCTCCGTCCGGCCCTTTGTTTCGTCGGCAACAGGAACTGGGTACACATCGGCGGTATCTATGAAATTTACGCCTCCCGCAGCGGCAGTGTCCATAATTCTAAACGCCAAGGCTTCATCCGCCTGTTTTCCAAATGTCATCGTCCCTAAGCAGATCTCGCTTACCCGCAGCCCGGTACGGCCCAATCTCTTCATCTTCATAGTAAATGGTCTCCTCGTTATTCCGCGTTCTTACTCAAGCTGGTCGGCTGAAATCATGATGGCATAAAGCCGCTCGTACGTAAACCGCCGCTATGAGATACGAATGACAATATTTGCCGGTGATAAAGCGTATATGGTTAAGTATTACGACATAAGGAGACTTAGGCAATGCGTTCACGCCTACTTATAATAGTTGCATTTATTGGTGCCGCGGCGTTCGCAGTACTAATGATTTCCAATGCTCCGCGAGCGGCAGCAATCGCCCCCGTCGATAACGCACCGGCAGCGTTGGCCTCAAATAACTATCCGGTACCTGCACCTCGGTTTTATGGCACACAACAAGACTGGCTCAATACGAATGGCAAACAGTTGAGCATGACCCAGCTTACTAAGGAACACAAGGTCGTTCTCGTGGATTTCTGGGAATACACGTGCGTAAACTGCCTGCGTACACTGCCATATCTTCGTGAGTGGAATAAGCGATATGCAAAAGACGGCCTGGTAATCGTTGGAATTCACACGCCAGAATTTAAGTTTGCTCATAAAAGGGCTAATGTAATAGCTGCGCTGCCCCGCCTAGGCATTACTTGGCCGGTGCTTGTAGATAGCAATTACCACAACTGGCAGGCCTGGCAGGGAGCGGAGGGGGTTTGGCCGCGCGATTATCTCGTTGATGAGAACGGAGAAGTCGTCGAAGACCACGAAGGCGAAGGCGGCTATGGAAGGACGGAGAAGACTATTCAGGAGTTGTTGAAGCAAGTTCATCCGAACCTGAAATTTCCGCCTGTGATGGCACCAGTGCATAGTGCAGACACACCGGGTTCGGTCTGTTACCCTATGACTGCAGAGACCTATTGTGGCGCACGAGGTTTTCAGGAAGGTGTAATATCCGGCGTTTCTAATTGGGCTCCTGGCAGCCACATTCAGATTGCTGCTCCCTCTGGTGCGCTACAAGATGGAATTGTCTATCCTGTAGGCAACTGGGTGGAACAGGCCGAGTCACTTCAGGAGGGAACCAGGGTTCCCGCACAGCCGAATGCAATCCTGTTACGGTATCACGCTCTAACAGATCGGAAGAGCGTC
>JAJYCW010000165.1 GCA_021777995.1 bacterium | reverse complement strand
CAACCGGCAACCTGCTACAAGGCAATGAGCGAGCCAGGCCTCCTCACCGGCAGCGGTGGGCGTGGGGTGGTGGTACCCAGCCGCGGCTTCCAGGTGATGGGCAGGAAGCCATCGCCGGTGAAGAAGCACCCTTGCAGCCCACATGAGGCTCATTTTCCATGGCATAAGATAATAAAGTGTGTAATTGCCGCCGGGACCGGGGAGCTAGGCGCATGCATCAAAAAGATCCTTGCAAATGCAACCACTGCGTGCCTTGCATGTCTCGGTGCGGCACTGGCTGGCTGTGCCGCGGCCCCCGAAGCTTGCGCGGGAGATATTGGTGTGTTTATTGACATGTGCGAATTAGAGGCATGCGACTCGGGGCTGCTTGATTGTCTGACCACTGCTGCACCGGCAGTAATCGTAGGCCTAGTTTCATGCATCCTGCAGGCCCTTTGAACGAACTGACTCGGGAACCTCTGCGGTACGTGCGACAACAGAGGTTCCATTTGTTGACCTGGCAAAAGCGAGTAATGATGAGTTTTAGACAAAGAGTAATCACGGCCATTTCCGACTTTATTAGATATGATCTATCATATCTAGTGGTCAAATTAGTTTTACTGATACCACTGGTTTATCTGATTTTTCGGACAAAGGTCCCCCTTTTTTGGATAGTCCTGGCCGGTGGATTCACAGTGAACACAGTCGCAATTGTTTCCTTGTTAAAAAACCACTGGCAACGGTGCCGCCCGTTACGAAAGACGTATACTGGCGAACGTCACCTGCAATCGGCCCTGTGGTGGGACGTCGTCTGGCCATTTGTATTTGGACTTTTATTGTCGTTAGTCCTGAGGGAGTACACTATGTTCTTAGCTATGGTAATAATTTCCGGCCAAGGGTTAGGACGAATATTCATAAGACACCGAAGCGGATTATAAATGTTGCAGCGTTTTCGCCTACATCCCTTAACGCGCCTGTGACAACGGCGGCAGGTTAAGCCAGGTGATAGACAGTGCCACCAACCTTACCGAAGAGTACACCTGGAACGCCGATAACACGCTGGCGACCATGCCTGGGCCAAGTTACACGCGCGAGTTTGGTTACAATGAAGAGTCGCAGCTGCTTAGCATCTCGCACAGCGGCACGCTCGCTTACCAGTATGCATACGGTGCAGATGGCAACCGCCGCTGGGCGAAGGACATCGCGAACAACGCGTGGACCTGGTACCCCTGCGGCGTTGCGTGTGGCGCTGGCGAGCTGGTGGAGCAGGGTAGTGACCTCACCGGCGCCACGTGGACGACCAACGCGCAGTACCTGCGGGCAGGTGGCGGGTGCAGCAGCATGCTGATACGCCGCAAGAGCTCGACGGATGACGAGTACCATCATGTTGATCTGCTGGGCGTGTTCGGGGTGATTACGGGGGCGAGCGGGGCGGTGCTGAGCAGTAACGTGTACGACGCGTTCATGGCGCAGCAGTTTAATGCCAATGGGACAGAATCTGAGATACCTTCCGTTTGTGTTAGAAAACTAGCGGATGGAATTTACCAGGTTTCGGTTGATGAGATCCATTGCATACTTGCAGTTCGTTCAGTTATTGCTAACGGTAAAATGTTGTCAAATGGCACGAAGTTTCCTTGCGGAAGGAATCTTCCAGTTAAGAGCTGCCTTAATACTTGCCTGAGGTTAGGTGGTGACTGGGGCCAATGTGCCGAGATGTGTTTGCACATGGTGAAATCTGGATGGGCGCGTACTGCGAAATGCTTTATTGAAGGTCTCCAACCTCCATGCTGGGGGGTACGTTTATGGCCATGGTCGCGCAACGAGCGAAGCGGATGCTTGTGAAGCAGCGAAACGTGACGCAGGAGACAATATTAACAGACGAGGTTTGAAGGGCTGTTACAAAAGGCATTGCTCATGTGATTGCAATAAAACGAAATTGTATTTAGTGTAGATGGGGAACTTTTCATATAGAATGAGATCGTGGCTAGACAGTATATCTCACGAAGTATCTACCGAGGAAGAAACAATTAGAACTTGTGTTGACCTGTTAAAACAAAAGGGAGGTGTAACGTGCAGTGACATCTTGAATTTGGTAAGCCATGGCAATCTCGAGGCAACTCACGCAATTTGCGTACTGATGAGCGCTTCAAAAGCTAGATTTCCAATTGCTTTGTACAAAGTAGTCGATCTAATTCTTCAAAGCGATGAGGAGCGCTTGGTTATTGCAGGTTTATCCGCGTTGAAGGGTGGGCCCAGGGGCGAATGGGAATCCCTACGCAGGCTTCTTAGAGTGGCAGAAACAGGCATGAATACCTACGTTAGGAGCTATGCACTGTCAGAGATCGCTTCCTCAGGAAATAATCGTTGTGTACCGCGCGTCTGTCGGCTGTTAAACAACAAAAACCAGAGCGATTTAATACGCGGTGCTGCTGCTGAAGCTTTAGCAAGCTTCCGTGATTCAACAGCCCTTGCAACATTGCGATTAGCGCTATCAGATAAATCGGCCGAGGTTCGATTCTGGGTGTGTTATGCATTAGGGCAGTTGCAAGACGAAATTGCCCTACCTGATTTGATCTGGCATGCAGAGAATGATTTGGGAATATCGAAACAATGGGGTCCAGTGAATAAAGAAGCTGCACTCGCGGTGAAATACATACGTCAAGGCTTCGTTGCAGACGAACCCGGTGAGCTCCAGAACGGATAGCTAGCCCTACCTACCAGATATAAATCTCTTGTGATTTACTCCAAAGAAATTTTGTGGATTGCTCGCTGACTTCGAAATGCACAAAACACAGCCATCAGTTCCCAACTCAACTCGTCCGTCGAGATGTAATGCTATCGCCACCAACGCGTGGACCTGGTACTCCTGCGGCGTTGCATGCGGGGCCGGCGAGCTGGTGGAGCAGGGCTGTGTTGAGCAGTAACGTTTCCGATGTGTTTATGGCGCAGCAGTATGTCCCGGTACCAAGCAAGCACCCGGCGAAATGCTACATCGCGATGAGCGAGCCAGGCATACTCACCGGCAGCGGTGGGCGTGGCGTGGTGGTACCCAGCCGCGGTTTTCAGGTGATGGGCAAGGGGCAAGCGCCGCCTAGGGCAAGGGGTTGTAGTGGTATTGACACTGGACGATTACATTTTGCGCGATGCAAACAAATCACTCCGGTTGAGAGGCTCATTTGATGGCTTCCTATCCCCATGATGGGAAGTCATTAACTATGCTTGAAGGGAAATTAAAGGAATCGGATATCTCTGACTTGTATGGCTGGTGAAATAGTGAGTGGCGCTTTTGGGTGGCGCTGGTATCGTTAATATATGGGCGTGCACACTTGCTTGTGGAGAAAGTGCGTGTGAAATGTGTAAAAAAGGAGGATGTAGAATTCATCATACGCCTGTTGAACTTGGTGAGCGCATACCAAACCACGGGAAGGTATGCAGTGAGGAACTGGCAGTACGTTAGCGCCATAAAAACTGCACTTCGATCTAACGCTGATCTGAGACAGGCTTTTCAGAGCTGTCTCGCAAGGATAAACTGCAATGAAACGCGTGGTGAACAGGACTTACTTCGCATACCCATCCGCGCCGGAAACCTTTTCCATGCTTCGGGCAAATACGAGGAAACTCGCTCTCAAGAATCTATTCAGTGTTCCTCTCATAAAAACGAGGCTGAATAGGGCAGCCCTGTAACGCTGGTTCCTGGAAATAGATTGGAACCAATTGCGGACCAGCGCGGCGGTGATAGAGGAATTCATGGTCCTACCGAACCGTTGCTGTCAATGAATGTTTGAGCGCGATGCGGTACCAAGCAAGCGGATTGCAACATGGGGCTCAACCTTGGGCTCGCTATCCACGATGGCCAGAATCCGTCGAATAGCGGGCAGGATTATCTAATTGCCTTCGAGAAATAGCGGAATACTTGATTAGCGTCTTGTGTTGAATATTGTCGCGGGCTCGTAGAAAATTTCAACATAAGCCGCCAGGAATGGAAGGCGAGGCTAACCACCATGAAGTTTCGCATCTGGCACCGTGAGACGGCTGCAATGGTTGTGGCGGGGTTAATGGTAGCGGCGATTTTTACGACTTGTTCGACACCTGCGCACGCAAACGACCTAAAGGAAACCTACATGCATGCTAACATCCGCGAAGAGACGCCCCCAGAATCCGGTTACGCCATGTGGTCTGCCCACCCCGCAGCGGACTGGTTGGACGCCTACCCAATTGGTAACGGGCACATAGGCGGCATGTTATATGGTGGAATTGATAACGAGACCATCACGCTTAACGACACCAGTCTTTGGTCCGGAAGACCTACGACCTGGAAGCCACCCGACGGGAGCTCGCTGATCAAGAGGATACGTGAGGAGGTGTTTGCTGGGCATTACACTGAAGCAGACAAGCTCTGCACCGGTTTACAAGGCCCATGGACGCAGTCGTTTATGCCCATGGCTACGCTTCATCTCGTATTTAAGAACATTGTGCAGCCCATTAGTGGTTACCGACGAATGCTTGATCTCAATCATGCCGTGGTTCAGACGCGTTTTGAGACAGGCAGCACAATCATCAGCCGAGTGGCCTTCGCGAGCTATCCTGCTCGAGCACTCATTATTCACATACAGGCCTCCAGTCCGCATGCACTCTCATTCACCGCGAATTTCAGCAGTCTTCTTCACAGCGTAGCCAAACCGGATGGGCCCGCGCGGTACGCTCTCATTGGCCAGGCACCATCGGATGTCCAGCCAGATTACGTAAACTCCCCTAATCCGATTGTCTACAGCAGCCTCCCGAACAAGAAGGGCATGACGTTCCGTGTGGAAATTCAGGCCGTTACGCCGGACGGGACAGTAACACCCTCCTCAGAGGGACTGCAGATCCATAATGCCACTGAGGTAACACTTATTGTCGCTTCATCCACAAGCTTTAATGGATGGAATAGGTCGTTAGCGACAAGTGCAAGAAATCCAGCCGCTCTGGTTCGGCGACGCTTGGACCGAGCGGCCGGCAAAACATATGAGCAACTCCTGAGGGCCCATGAGGAAGATTATCAGCGATTGTTTAACCGCGTGGATCTTCATCTGGGCGATGGATTAACGGAGGATGAGAGCATAAAGGATCGTGTGCGGCGATTCGACGAAACGGATGACCCCCAGCTAGCTGCCCTTCTATTTCAATATGGTAGGTACCTGTTGATTTCGTGCAGCCGCGCAGGAGGGCAGCCGGCAAACCTGCAGGGTATGTGGAATGATATGCTTCGTCCGCCTTGGAGCAGCAACTATACCACCAACATTAATACCGAGATGAATTACTGGCCCGCGGAGGTTTGCAATATTCCCGAGACGCAGGCACCACTATTTGGGCTGCTAAAGGAGCTATCTGTTGCAGGGAAGCAGACAGCGACACGGCTGTACGGCGCAAAGGGATGGGCGTTAGACCATAATACGGACATCTGGTGTACTACCTGGCCGGTTGGCTCTGGCCAGGGCTGGCCTGGATATTCTAACTGGCCGATGGGCGGAGCCTGGTTATGTCGCAACCTGTGGGAGCACTATGCGTTCTCTGGCGACCGACATTTTCTGAGGACGACTGCATGGCCCATCATGAAGGGCGCCGCAGAATTCTGCTTGTCATGGCTGATTCCAGATGGAAAGGGTCACTTGGTTACATGCCCTTCTACCTCTCCTGAACACGCCTTCTATACTCCAGATGGTAAGACTGCTGCAGTTAGCATGGCCTCAACGATGGATATGGCCATTATCCATGACCTGTTTACGCATGCCATTGAGGCGTGCAAGGTGTTGAAAACCGACGCAGATCTAGAGGCACAAATGAGTGACGCTTTGGCAAAACTCTATCCGCCACCCATATCGCCTGCCGGCGCACTCGACGAGTGGTTCAAAGACTTCAAACCTCAGGATCCACAGCACAGGCACATGTCCCACCTTTATGGCCTCTATCCTGGATCGCAAATCACAGAATACGGAACGCCCGCATTATACAATGCTGCACGAAAGGCGTTGTTGTTGCGAGGTGACGGCGGTACTGGCTGGTCGCTTACCTGGAAGATTTCGCTGTGGGCACGCATGCACGATGGTGAACACGCGTACCTGTTTATCCGAAAACTGATAGCCCCTGCAAAAGGTGACGCCGGGCTTTATCCCAATATGTTTGACTCTTGTCCGCCCTTCCAGATGGATGGAAACTGGGGCTACACTGCAGGCGTTGCGGAGATGCTGCTGCAGAGTCAGGCGGGCGGTATCGAGTTCTTGCCTGCGCTACCCGCCCAGTGGCCCGAGGGGAGTGTTCGGGGTCTCTGTGCGCGAGGAGGTTTTGAAGTTGATATGCAGTGGGCTGATCGCAAATTAACGACCGGCACTATAACCTCCAGATTGGGCGGTCTTTGCAGGGTGATATCGCGGGGCCCGGTAACTGTGAACAGTGGTAACCAAAAGGTAACCGTGAAGGAACTGCCTAATCACATGTGGCAATTCAAAACCGTTAA
>JAJYCW010000164.1 GCA_021777995.1 bacterium | reverse complement strand
CATTTGTACCTGCCAAGGGCTACTGGGTAGACACCAACCAGGTTCCACAGTTGCATCAGCCAGAGCTAGTGCGAATGGTTCGCAATATGATTGCGGCAGTAAAATCAGTTGGCGCTCCATTAACGATAAACGAGCAGATTGGTGCGATGCGCACCGCGTTAGGACTTCTCAGTCCATCCCAACACGTTCAGCTGAGCAAAAGCAACGGGCTAGCGATCGGAGCTATGCCCGTTGCATCGCGCCGCCTTATCGAAAGAGTAATGACCTCGCGCCTGCTTGGCAGTACCGTATGGCACTGGAGCCGCGCCCTCTACGCATTAGGGCATGTAGGTTTGTGGCAGCTCAAGTGGCAGCCAGCAAGCGTGGATGGTGAAATTACGGGGCCAAATAACGGTCCGTTACACCCCAATGTGATACCGGAAGGCGGAACATTTACCTGTCCAATTCCGGGTGAGCAACCACTCAATTTCTAATTTCAAGGAGGTAGTAAATTGAAACAGAGAAACATTCTTTGCGTTGTTGGTGCTGCCCTTGGGATGGTGGCTATACCTTGTATCACGGCGCGTGCTAAGGAGAGCTACTCGGCAGTTGTAAGGGCGGGCCTTAATCGCGATATTACGCTGAACATGGGGCGTACCACAATTGATGCGGTGGTGATAGCGCTAGCGAAGAAGACTGGCCTCACCATCCAGATGGCTAAATTCCTGCGCGGCCATAAGGTGCAGTGCGACGTTGAGGGAGTGCAGGCGCGTGATGTACTAGATGCGTTTGTACAGATGAACCATTGGCGATGGTACGAGACTACGCATCCGGGAACCATTGCGTTAGTCGGTAAGGCGCCCGGCGTTCCTCGTACACTTACTCAACTCCCTCGTGCGTTGCGGCAGTGCATGAACCAGGATTTCGTGCGAATGCTTATGGGCGAGCAAGCCCACCTTTTAAGGGTGGATCGAGGAGTTAGGGTATCCAAGTCGGAAGCAATGAAGGCTGGTGACCTTATTGCCGCATTTGTATACCAGAATGAACTCGTCTCCACCGATCACCGCAGTATTTCACAACTGAAGCGATGTTCAGGCAATATCCTTGAGAAATACGCCCAGCAGTTCAAGCCAGTCGCACCGTCTGTAATGCGAGGAGGAGAACTTACTCCCGACCTTATACGTGCGGGATACATAGGCATTATGGGAAGCGTATTTGGTACATCTGCTACGGAAGAAGCTGATCAGCTTTTATGTTCTTCGCTCCCCTCCTTCTTCTTCTGGATCCCTGAAACGCATATCCTCCAAACTAGTAGTGGACCTAACGCAATGTATATGATTCTGCTGGAAATGGGCCACCCCAACGGCAATTCGTATTCATCCTCGGCCACTTTACTCTACATGGATCCACGCTTCGCTGGCTACATTCCTTAGCGCTCGCCTTCACTACTCACCGCCGGCTCGCATTGCGCCAGCCGGTGGAAGGGGCCTGCGTCCAAAATAGTAGCCGGTGCCGTGCTTATGCCTGCTATGAACGATTTGTACACCCATGACCCTTCACAACCCTGAGTTCGTTACAAGTGCGATAGGCGCTAATTAATCAGTTTTGGTTCGGCCTGCAACTTTGTTGGATGATTTTCATCACGTATAGATTCCACAAGTGCCCGCGGAGCGATCCACGGCAAGGCAAGTGCGGTAAAAAGGATTGGCGCAATGGCGACTTCCAGTCCGTCAATCGCTACGTCCAAAGGAATGCCAATTAGCAGGGTGGCAACCAACGTTTCAACTGGAAATTCAATTGCCAGCAATCCTGCCAATAGCAGGCAACCTATTGCTACAGAAATTAGTTTTGGGCGTAACGAAATCCGCCGGTCGCGCAAAAGTCGAAAGCCCAAAGGTACACTTACCAGACCGCCAGACCTCTTGTCTAGTTCAGCATGCAGCGTTCTCTCGCCAAACAGGCGTGCTAGAAATGGAATCATTTTATAGAGCCTCATCGTCATCGGGACGATTGGTTGTTATTCTGTAGTACAGGACGTTAGAACCGTCCACTCCGTTTCATTCCTCCTTAGGAGTTCCTGATGGTTGCCAAGGATGTTGAACCAGATGAATTCGTGATCGTCACTCATAACGTAACCGCCATGCGCTTGGTGGGTGACCGGGCATCGGAGCAGGTAAGCCAGCAGATCTGTGGCCAGGTGTGTTTGAAGTTGGATACTGGCCACGGTTGGACAAAAGTTGAATCTGCTGACGGCTATCACGGCTGGATAGTTGACGAGCATCTGTGTACCTGGCCGTACAATAGTGCGCCGTGGTCTCCGCGTGCAGAGGGGGGTAGAGCTATGGTGGTTACAATCCCTCTTTCGCCGTTTTACCACACTCAGGATCGCGAATCGGCTATCTTGCTGCCCATGGGCTGCATAGTGCATAAGCTTGGAATAGAGGAACCACTGAGCGGGTCCATTTGCGCCGTAGAAGCGCCGCTTGCTATGACACAAACAGGTAAACCAGTTCGCGGTTTTATGCGGCAGCGTGACCTTGAGGACCTCGCCTCCAATGGGGCACCATGGACTTACGACCCTGTACACGTTTGTCATGTGGCGTGCACACTACAAGGTGTACCATACCTTTGGGGCGGTACCACCCCGTTTGGGTATGATTGTTCTGGGTTTGTGCAGGCAATTTATGCGTTGCACGGGGTAAACCTTCCGCGCGATGCTTACCAACAGGCAGCTTACAGTGCAGGCAACCAACTCCCTGCCGATACAGTCCCTTCTGTTGCAGACCTGATCTTCTTTAGGGGCAGCAGAAACCCTCATCGGCGCAAGGTTAGCCATGTGGGCATCGCGATGGGGAACGGCCGCGTGGTGCACGCCAGCGGATTAAACGGCGTAGCGATATCTGAACTCGCCTCACAGGAAATAGCAGGAGAATATGAGATAACGAGCCTGCTGAGGTTGCAACCACCGGCATAAACATCCCCGTCCTCCCTTGAGAGCAGGGGAGGACGGGGCGTTCAAATTCACTACGGCAAAATGACCAACAAAGTGCTCGTGACGCTTTTTAGCGCGCTCCACATAACGACTGGCACTTTTCGTCATCTAGCCGGACAAATCTTCGATTGTAGCTTACTGTCCGGGTACCATCCGGCAGCGAATCTCGCTGTTGCATGCGAATGAGCGCACCTGTCTCAACATCAACGTAGAGGCCGGGTTCCACTTCCTGGCCAGAAACAAATTCTGTGTTCAATGCGACTTGCTTAGTGTTCATGATTTCCTATTTAACCTCCATGCCGGGTCGCCTGTCACCTTTTGGGCCGTTTACCAGCATCTGGCTATGATCATAATGCCAAACATCATATGAAGAAGTTATTCCATAGATATTTACGTCTTCAACCACGTACAGTTTCAATTGTGGCAGATTTTCACGCAAAATGTATAGAGTTTCTGTTAAATTTGGTTTAAATGCCAGCAAAAGCATAAATAACCACAATGTGTATGCTCCGAAGTCTTATTGCAATAATCACTTTGGCGTTCAATGTGCTACTTTCTGTGTGCGGTTAGCGTCATACCTTCAGAACGGAAATTAAGGAGCGGGTGATATATGTCTGGAATGTCGCTGGAAGATGGTTCATCATTAAAGGCAGTGTGCAAGAGGCGAGAGCTCTACGCTGCTGTGCAGGCGGTTGGGCATGCGGTAACGGGCAGGAGCCCCGTTCAGATACTAAGCAATATTCTGTTCAAAACGCAAGAGAACGGTCTAAAGCTGATCGCTACCGACATGGAGTTAAGTATTTCATGTCTCGTACCTGCTGTCATTGAGTCGCCTGGTGAGATGACGACGCCAGCGAAGACACTTGCTGATGCGCTTGCAAACCTGCCAGAGAGCAGCGAGGTCGCGCTGTCGGTGGACCGAAGCTTTACCACACTGGTGCATTGCGATCGCAGTGATTTTAAAATGATTGGCCTGCCTGCCGCGGAGTACCCCAGGCTGCCAGATCTGGAAGAACCAGTCTCCATTGAACAGTCGCGGTCGGTACTTAATGAGAGTGTCTCCTACACGGTGCCCCAGTCTGTGCTAAAGGACATGGTTCGTCAGACGATGTTCGCAGTCTCCAAGGAGAGTGCACGCGTTGTGCTTACCGGCCTTTTTCTAGAGTATAACGATGGCGTCCTGCGTATGGTTGCAACGGATACTCATCGTCTCGCCGTTCGCACCGTACACCTCTCGAATGGATCCGGCAGCCGCAGCGCCATTCTTCCTGCGCGCACAGCCACGGAATTGCTTCGCTTTCTGTCCGATGCCCCGGGTGATGTAGATGTGCGCCTTGCCTCCAACCGTATCGCGTTTACGTTACCTGGGCCGGAGAAAATGGAAATAGTTTCGTCGGTAATAGAGGGGCAGTATCCTAACTATGCGCGCGTAATCCCGGCGGAGAGCTCCAAGCGGCTAGTCGTGAATACTCAACAGCTCACTCAGGCGGCACGGCGCGCTCTCACCGTCTCTACCGACAGTTCGATGAGCTTCAGGGTCATTATCAGTAGCAGCCCGGGACTGATGGAAGTCAGTGCCCAGAATCCGCTGGTAGGTTCCGTTCGGGCGGAGCTTGATGTCGAACACTCTGGCGGCGCTATAGAGATAGCCTTCAATGGCAAGTACCTGGTGGATGCACTTAATGCCGTTGAAACCGAAAATGTTGCACTGGACCTCACAGAGAGTCTGAAGCCTGGCGTTGTACGGCCGGTTGCGGATCCAGCCTCCCAGGAGGAAGGTAACTCAGATCCCGTGAGCCTTCAGAGCGATTATCTCTGCGTTATCATGCCCATGCAGATTGCCTAAGTGTCGGTATGATGCAGGCTGAGAATATAATAAACTGGTTGGCTAGCCCGGAGGGAATCAGGCTGGCCAACCTTGCGTCTGCCATGCCGGATGACTCACTTCTACAATTAACTCAGCTGCGGCAGCGTACCTCTATAGATCGAGCAAATGCAATCCTCGATCAGTTGAATCTGAGACGACGGGCACGCTATCGCTTTCCCTCTGCGAATTCGATGTATTTTACGGCTTCTGGCCTCAATCAGGCGACTGTCCCGGCGATCGCCCGGTACCACGGATCGCTGCTGCGAGATTGCCAACTGGTGTTAGATGCAGGATGCGGTATTGGGGCGGACCTGCGCGAAATTGCTGCCTTTTGTCCCGTAATCGCCGTGGATACTAGCGTGGATACCCTTGCATGTGCACGGCTAAATACTCGCGGTTACGCCGCGCACGGGGTGCGGTTTGTCTGTGCAGACCTGACGACGTTGTCTATGGAGGCACTAACGAGAGGTGGGGTTGACGGCCTTTTCTGCGACCCAGGCAGAAGACAGGAGGCCGCTGGCATCACTCACCGTGTTCGAAGTGCCGAGTTATCCAGTCCCCCTCTATCCTGGCTGCTTAGTGCCGTAGAGCGCTTTCCTCAGATCCTATTCAAGCTATCGCCTGCCATTCCAGACGATGAATTGAGGCAGCTTGGAGGATTGGTGCAGTTCGTCTCGTTCGGCGGTCAGTGTCGTGAAGCGCTCTCCCTACCCAAACGGTCGCCCACAGACTACACCGCTGTTCGGGTTGCCGACGACGGATCCTCGGAAGAACTGACAGTCATTCACGGATCTCATGTCGGCGCCGGGCAAACGGGGGAATGGCTTTACGAACCTGATCCCGCGGCCATTCGCGCACACCTGGTGGATACTCTGGCGGTGCTATCGCAAACGCACAGGCTGGTGGATGGACTTGCCTACCTTACCGGCGACGCACTCGTTAAAAATTCCTGGCTAACGCCTTACAGGGTGATAGAACCCGTCCCGTGCGATGTACGCTACCTTCGCGCCTGGCAGAAGCGCAGTGACCGGCGAATATCGGTTGTGAAAACACGTGGTGCTACACCTACACCCGAGGAGATGATAGCAAAACTACGGGATCCGGCAGTTCATGGTGCCAAACAAGCAGTGTTATTCCTCGCTCGTGACCACACCGGCGTTACCGCAGTGCTTTGTGAACCGGCATCGTAAAACTTTGTAGAGAGCACCGTTGCGGCATTGTGCCCCTCTTCCGGGCACTCGCTACGCTCGTTGAGCGAGGGGAAGCAGAGTGCGCTCAGGTTCAACAGCTTGCTGGTGCTGCGAACGGTGAATGACCTCACCCCCGGTGCTTCGCACCGACCCCTCTTCCGGGCACTCGCTATGCTCATTGAGCCAGGGGTGCAGAGAGGCTTGTCGGTGCTGCGAACGGTGAATGACCTCACCCCCGGTGCTCCGCACCGACCCCTCTCCCGGGCACTCGCTACGCTCGTTGAGCGAGGGGTAGCAGAATGCGCTCAGGTTCAACAGCTTGCTGGCGCTGCTTACGGTGAGTTACCTCACCCCCGGTGCTCCGCACCGACCCCTCTCCCGGGCACTCGCTTCACTCGTTGAGCGAGGGGTAGCAGAATGCGCTCAGGTTCAACAGCTTGCTGGCGC
>JAJYCW010000045.1 GCA_021777995.1 bacterium | reverse complement strand
ATGACACAGAGAGTTCCGCACTAGAGACAGTTAGCTGTAGTGCCAACGTAATTGCACCGGATGGCACGCAGTTTACAGGAACATTTAGCAAGAATGTTATGGAAGTGGCACCTACTTCAAGCATGAAAGCTACTGTAGGAAGCTCTGAGATAGGCCTCAATCCATATGGTCCTTCGCTACCTGGTTATTGGATTTATCTTGGTGGCGGATCTAATCCTGATGGTGGATATGTTCTTAAATACGCCATTACACAATCCAATGATTTTGCAGGTATCGGTGAATCGGCGATTGCTCAATTAGTAAACGGAAATTATAGTTTCACTCCTCCTCCCTCACCTCCGTCGATTACAGGATTGGACATTTCGTTTCCTTAACTTCCTGATTGACGAAATGAGGCGCTAGGAGCAGCGTTCACAAGGCTACAAACAGGTAAACGACAGAGATTGCTAGGTCATCGCGTCGTTAAATGTAACATGAGGCTGAGCAGATACCAGCGCATGCACTTATTGCCTGCCATGGTTAGATTAACTCGTAATGGGAGGCGACTTCGTTCCTGCTGGCAGTCCGTTGTTGTACAATAAGTGCACACAGATATTTGAAATTCGTTTTCGGAATAGCACCTCGCAGCAACCAGCAAGGGCTTATGTTCAACCGGTTTCCCACCAGATATCCCAATCTGAGGTTCTGTGCCCCAAATGGTCCATTGTCTGCCACATTCCAATCGGCTCATACAGTCGCCCCGCTAACCTTGCCAAGCTTGCATTACCGTACACCAAGGCCCTAAACCGTTGGTGATACATTAGGAGTAAGAGCGGTTGCCACACCTCTATTGCTCAAAACGCACCCTGCAGGAAAGACTAGTCGTCTGCCCTGCAGGGATTGCCCGGCCCAGCAGTTTAATGCGGGCAAACTGTGTTACAAAGAATTCAAATCCAGCTACGCACTTCCCAGCCTTCAAACACCAGGAATATGAATCGGTACATCTTTGAGCTTAAGACCGCTCTTCAAAGCCGTTTCACCAACGAGATCTACTGCCTTATTGAGGCTCATGATCTCGGCAGGTACAAATTTGTGTGCCTTCAGATCGCTGCCAACCGATGAAAATGAGCTCTGCATGTGGTCTAACGATGTCGCGAGCTTATGTAACATTGGGCTCTTGCTGACGTGCGCAAGGTGGTCCGCAGCCTTCAATCTATTGTACGCAAATAGCAACGCAATACCGGCCTTCAGTAGAGCTTTGTCATGGTGCGGAGCCGTGCGTGCGAACGAACCAGCGTGATAAGGCGCCCACACAAAGTGATGAAATGAAAAGAACGCTACACCAATGTCGGTAGCGAACCTGGTCTTATCTAAAAATGCGTTGGATGGCTTCACGGTTGCTGCAAACAGTGCTGCACCCAAGCCGCATATGCACACGCACTTATAAGTCCTGATCATAGCCACAATCCTCCGGTAGTCACAAAGAGTCTCAATCGAAGCACGTCCCGCCTTATATTAACAGATTAGCATTAATACTGTAACTTCTGCAGGCAGGCAGGGTGAATTTATTACGGCAAACAACGAAACCTGGTTTCAATGGCGTTCGTCTCCGGTTTGTCACAAGCCATTGAACGAGGGCTAGTTGCAGGACATCATCACCTGTTCGAAGAATATAGACGCTGTTACCGAATTCATTTTTGGAATTGTTGTGCATTCAAACAGAATCCTGGAGAATCCGAATGACACTATCTCACCGCCAATGCCTTCGTATTCCGCTGTTTTGCGCCCTTGCGACATATTTGGCAATATCACCCGTTCTGGCCGCCCCGCCCGCGACTCGGCAAAGTGGTACAGCAACGGCAGGCCGTCTGGAAGCGAGTATTCGATATGCCAAAAGTCAAGTATATCCTGCTCTCGTAAACATTTTCGTCGTCTTCAAGTACTACGATAGCGGTCGAGCCCATCGTGATCTTGCTGCGGGAAGCGGCGTTATCGTCAGTCCCGACGGGTATGTGATAACGAATTACCACGTAGCCGCACACACCACTCACATTGTCTGTACACTTGCCGATCACCGTTCTTACGATGCCACTGATCTCTACAACGATGCTCTAACCGATATCAGCGTTTTGAAGCTGCAGTTGCCAATGATTCACGGACACAAAGAGACGGTGCCGTATGCGAAATTTGGTGACTCAAACAAGTTAAAGGTTGGCCAGTTCGTCATGGCGATGGGTAACCCCGAAACGTTGTCATCGTCGCTAACCTTTGGTGTGGTTAGCAACACACAGCGAGTATTTACCAATTTTACGGGGACCCGTATCGAGAGCCAGGAACTTGACGACGGCACATCCACGGGGCTGCTCACGCGTTGGATTCAACATGACGCACTTATCCTACCCGGTAATTCCGGCGGTCCACTGGTAGATCTCAGCGGTCACGTGGTAGGTATCAATGAGCTGGGCGGCGATGGAATGGGTTTCGCCATCCCTTCGGCAATTGTACGCGAGGACTACCATGAGATTAGAGCTTCTGGGCACATTGTGCGCGCCGAGTTGGGTCTATTGCCGGTACCCGTTAAAAAACTAGGTAGAACCACCGGTACGCTGGTGGCAGCAGTACTTCCTAAGTCTCCCGCTGCCAAGGCAGGGCTCAAACCGGGCGACATCCTGCTATCCATCAACAACCATCCCACAAACACGATGTTTATGGAGCAGGTTCCCCTGTTGTATCAGTTGGTGGCCAATATGCATCCTGGTGCCGTGGCGCATTTGCGGGTCGCACGATTGGGGCGCATTCTCCAGCTCAAAGCCGTGCTTGGTACGATGACATCCGCAGTGGGTAAGGAAGAGTCGATCGGGCCGCTAGGTATTTCAGTGCGATCCATTACACCAATGATGGCGCTCCAGTATCATCTCGAGAGCACGAAGGGCGCGATTGTTACGGGTGTCCGGCCGGGATTTCCCGTCGACTCTGGCCAGCCAAAGCTCGGCTACCATGACATCATAACATCGGTTGACGGCAAAGAGGTTGCGACACCAGCGGCGTTAGCCGCATTCGTTGCGCAAAATGGTAAGAAGTCGATTGTTCTTGGTTACATTCATCAAAGGGAGCACCGCATGTCGGTGATTAAAATGACCAACAACAATACCGCGGATAACGACAATACAGAGCTTCCTCATGCCTGGCTCGGGATTAAGACACAGGTGCTTATACCTCAGATAGCCACAGCACTGCGCGAAGTAGGTAAATCTGGCTTTCTTATCACCGAGGTGCTTCCCTATACCGATGCCGCCAATTCAGGACTAAAGCGGGGTGACATTATCACCGCACTTAATGGTGCCCCATTAGATGCGACACGTCTGCAAGATGACCAGATGCTGAAACAGGACATCGAGAATTTAAACGTTGGTGATGAGGCCACACTTGCAATCCTCCGCAATGGCACTCCCCAAGACATTAAAGTCCGGCTGCAAGCCACACCAACCTCTGAATCGCAAGCTAAAACCTACAGGCAGCATTTTCTGGAGTGTACCGTTCGCAATCTAACAATCTTCGACAAGAGTGAACACCACTGGAGCAAGTCGCAAGGCGGTGTGCTTGTATCCGATATAACCGAAGGTGGCTGGGCTAGCATCTCTGGCCTGAACCTGGACGACCTCATACTCTCGGTAAATGGAAAACCCGTAGCTAATGTTGAGCAATTCAAGGCCGTGGTCAATAGCGTTATTGCCAAAAAGCCACCGGTGATAACATTATTTGTAAAGCGCGGTTATCTGACAGACTTCGTGTTTGTTCAGCCAGATTGGACCGGCAAAACCCAGGTAAGTCAGGAAGGTAAATAATCTCATGAAAATATTGACGATACTCGGAATTGGCTTGGCTGTTGTCGGTGCACCCATAGTTTCCGCTGCGACAACTGCTCAGGAGATGCAGACCGTCATGCAGGCGGCTCCCTCCATTGTTACCGTTAAAATCGTTTCCCGAACACAGATGGGCGAAGGTAGTACGGTGCAGAATCAGGAGAGTTCTACCTCTGCGCCAGGCGTGGTGGTGGAAGCTAACGGGCTGATTATGCTCTCCAAATCTAGCTATTCGATGGACAGTCTGGCATCAATGTTTGGCGAGGACAGTTCAGGTTTCAAAATGAAAACCACGCCCACGGATTTCAAAGTCACCGTGGGTGACGAAAGTCACGAGTACAATGCTGTGCTGGCTGCTACGGACGACATTCTAGGCCTGGCGTTTATACAAATTACGGACCTAGGTGACAGAAAACTACAAACCGCGGACTTTAGTGCAGCTGCCTCACCTTCCGTGGGTGATGACGTGCTTAGTCTGTCTCGCTTACCTAAAGGTTACGACTTTGCACCAATAGTCCATGCTGGAAGAATTGCAGGTTCCATTACCCTCCCACGAAGCGCATTTGTACTTGACGGTGTTGAGGGTATCCCGGGTCTCCCTGTTTATTCCGGCGACGGGAAGATTCTGGGCGTTGTAACGTTTCTAAAACCGACTGTGTCTGCTTCCGCCGGCAGCCCAGGCATGCTTCAGTTACTCACGTCCCTATTCTCCGGTGGCGGTTTATCCGGCGCGATGCAGTCATTTGTAGTTCCAAACACAACCGTTCGACCTGTAATCGCTCAGGCAGAGCAACGCGCCGTGGCAGTACTTGCCAAGAGTGCGCCATCCTCTACGTCACCTTCATCAACTGCAATGAAACCTGCAGCCAAAGCTCCCGCCAAATAGCCATTTCGTAATGTATAAGGGGAAACAAACATGGCAGTAATGACAGGCCTATCTGGTAATGAGATATTCTGCTTGCGTAAAAAGGATCTGCTACCCGGCGATCTTATTATTGGCAACAGTGTCTATTCTATGGGAGTGTTTGGCAGCATTGGATCAGGCCTTAAAACACTGATGGGCGGCGAGGTAACTCAGGTAACTGAGCTTATTCGTGATGGACGGGCACAGTCGCTAGCAAGAATGGTCGCTGAGGCTGAACGGCGTGGCGGAGTGGGCATAACCGGAGTAACCAGCGAGCTAGTGCACCAAATGGGCAACATTGAATTCCTTTCGGTTGGCTCAACGCTTCATCGGGAAAATGTAAAATCAGAGAAGCTGGAATTTTCGTCCTCCGCAGATGGTCAGGAGCTTTACTGCCAGATGGATTGCGGCTTTCACCCGGTCCAATTCGTGTTTGGGAACGTCGCCTACTCCATTGGTGTTGGCGGTGGATTGATGGGCTCATTGCGAAGCCTCGGCAAAGGTGAAGTAAAGGAGTATTCTCAGGTCTTTAATGACACGCGGCATCGTGCACTAGCGCGTATCACCGAAGAGGCCGTGCGTGCAAACGCAAACGCGGTGGTAGGAATACGCATCAATATACTCCCATTTCAAGGAATGCAGGAGATGATCATGGTCGGCACTGCGTCCAGGCACCCTGCCCTCGGTGAAACAGGCAACTCGCAGCCAATTACAAGTGACCTTACAAATGAGGAGATGTGGAACCTCATTAACCTTGGGTATATGCCAATGCGCCTCCTGCTTGGAGTTTCGGTATATTCACTGGGAGTAATTGGAGGCGTAGCGGCAGCATTGAAAGGGCTGGGCCGCGGCGAGATAAGCGAACTCACCAACTTAATTTACCAGGCCCGGGAAAATGCAATTGACCGAATCGCCAGTGAAGCAAGTGCAATAGGCGCAGACGATGTCGTGGGCATTCGAACCTATGTTTACCAGTTAGCGGGTAACATGATCGAATTTATGGCTGTGGGAACGGCTGTAAAACGAATGCCGAATCTCACCACGGTTACGGATGCGCTGCCACCGCAGGCAATTATTCAGGACAAGGCAACCCTAATCAATACTGCAGAAACTGCCCTGGGACGGACGCTTAACACACAGACGACCAATTAACCACATCCTCTGGTAAACGCAGCCTGAAACACGGTAGGCTGCGTTTGCTCACATTGTGTCACGTTTTAATACGTTATTTGAATTGCATGAAAATTATTTAAACTTTCAACGCTTAAATCTGATTATTTAACACAAACTTTACATTCTGTTAATCACCCCTTAACTATCACATTACTACAATAAACTGTACCAAGCTGATGTTGCAGCGAAAGTTGGACTCCCGTCAACTATCGCTTAGATGCGGCACCTTGGTAATAATCTCATTGTCAGGATAGGTAGATGAAACGAAAAGGCTTTACGCTCATTGAATTGTTGGTTGTAATCGCAATTATTGCCATTCTTGCAGCCATACTCTTTCCTGTGTTCGCTCAGGCCCGTGAGGATGCTCGCAGAACCGTATGCCTAAGCAACGTGAAGCAGGTAGGGCTCGCAATGGCCATGTATGTGCAGGATTACGACGAACAGACGCCTACAATCCTTGGCCCACGTGGCAGTAACAAGTCATACCAGATAGACTGGTACGTACAGCTGTACCCATACGTGAAAAACATGCAGATGTTCTTCTGCCCGGATCGCACCGAGTACACACTGGACAACCAGGGTGACACTTGCAATGACTCTTATGACTATGCCACCGGTACTCGGTTTAACACTGAGGATCGTTGTGTTGGCTACGGATATAACTGGGGCATTACATCTAATACAAGCTCAGGTCTGGTGTATGGCCGTACAAACACATCGCAATGGCGCGTAAATGCAGGAAAACCACTGGCAGCTCTTAACTCACCCTCGGAGATGTTTGCCTTTGGTGATACTGGTGACAGCCCGCGCTACACAATCTGCGTGAATTACAATATTCAATACTACGCGATCGGTTCTCCGCTACGACATGGTGGCAGGTTCAACATGGCCTTTGTCGATGGGCATGCAAAGAGTGTTCTCTTCAAGGGAGCCACATGGACCGACGGATCGCCCTTCGGGTTGCCTGCAAGTCAGACAGACGCTGACATGTACTGCGATAATCCCGACTCTGTCGACCCAAACGTAGGAATGACCTGCCGAAACTTCGTCAGCTACATCTACCAAAACAGCAAGTTCTGGAACTAATCACACACCTTACACATCATTTGTCGCTCACCTAGCCATGCCATGCATGGTTGGGCGAGCGATCGCGCCACGAGAGTCTCATGAAAACATTCATTGCAGTGATGTTCGCAGTTTGCACGGCAGCTTGTGCTACGGCTCAACAACAGCCCTTTAACCCCACCCCATCCGCCTCCAATTGCGCAGATTATTCGGCGACATTAATAGGCTTTCACCACGCACGCTATGCGCCGGACGGCACCCTTCTCCCATGGACGGCCTGGCGAACCGCTATTCGCAAGGAAATGCAGTGGTACAACAGGTGCCCGGTAGTAGATGGCTACCCGAGGTTCATAACAGTAACCTTCATGGACGGTAATTATCACTGGTACCGCAAACGGCCAGATACCATACCAGCGATGCAGGACGGTATGGGGATTCTCTCCTACTTGAAGTATTATGATTTTACCGGCAGGAAGGACTCCATCTACCTGAAAATCGCGACCGAAATGGGTAGATTTCTGGTCACGGACTGTAACACCCCTGGATATGGTAAGTGGCCCGATTTCACGCGATCTACCGGCCGAGTGGGTGAACTACCGCTTCCAGCGGACTGTGGCTCTCAAAGTGACCGTCCGTATGAGATACAGCCTGACAAAGGCGCCCTTGCGGGATGGGCGCTATTGCAGCTTTTTAGAGCAACCCACAATAAGGCTTTTCTGAATCAAGCTCTTCATAATGCCCGGGTGCTTGCGGCCAACATGGCGCCCGGCACTGCTACCGCGTCGCCCTGGCCATTTCGCGTGGATTTCAGAACCGGAGTAGGACGGGGACCTGTTTCCGCCGATATGTCGTTTCCGCTACGGCTTTTCAACGGTTTAGTTCATCAGGGATACGGCGAGTTTACCAGGCCCGCCGACGAACTCTGGAGCTGGATTTTGAACTATCAACTGCCAAGCGCAATGGGATCGGGATCTCTGTGGACACAGTTCTTTGAGGACTATGACAAACTAGATAATCGCAACTCATGGTCAGCAATGAATCTGGCGCGGTACCTCATTGAGAAGCGCGGTAAATTTGATCCTTCCTGGCGAGAACACTCCCACACACTTATCCAGTTTGTTACACGAAACTTCACCGGCTTGCGGGATGGTGTACCGGTATGTGGAGAACAAGACGGTGACCATGAACCGTGGGGAGGCGCGAATTCCACCTATGGCGCGGTTTTGGCAATGTACTGTGCTGCCACGGGCTCCCACGAGTACGAACTGCTCGCACGAGAATCTCTCAATTTTGGCCTGTACGCCATCGACAGTGATGGGTGCCCTGGTCAGAACGCCCTTGAAGCACTTCGCGGGGGCTGGCAGGAAGATGCCCACACCGATAAGATCCACAATTACGTAGACGCCATGAACGCTTTCCCCTCCTGGGGGCGCTAGAAACCACAGCTCGCACCACGGCCTCTTTTTGACGCCGGCTGTCGCACGTGCAGGCAAGGTTAATTGGTGAAACTCCGCTTCGTAGCGCAAGCTCATGGCGGAGTTTCTACCGTTACATTTAATTGCAAGGTAAAATGAGTCACTTCACGCTACTCCCAAATTCGGGAATGAGGAGCACCGGTTAAAGTAGAGTCGCCCGTGTAGCTATGCACCCTGGTTTGTCCCGCGGCGCCGGAACCAACTAACCGACAGGGCATGAGGAGTTCGAACAGATGACGGCACTGCACATCCCGTTGAAAAACCGGCCAGTCTACCTGCAAACCGACGCACGAAGATTATTAATCATGGTACGGGGAGAACCATTTCTAATCTACTCCTATGGAAACGACCGCAGCCCATCCGTGAGTGCCCTTTACGCAGCTGATAACCGGCAGGTTGCCGGTAAACCTGACGGAACAGAAGCAATAACCATCGGCCACGGCGATGTCAATGGCCTCTCGTTTATCGAAGGTGGGCATGGCGCAATAACTACGCAGGAGCTAGTGGTTCGACGTGGTCTCTACTCCGCTGGCTTTGTACATCATCTTTTCTGGCGGGATCACAACGACGTGCCCATTCTCGCGGAATCGAGGCGCATACGCGTTATGGCAGGACCCTGCGAAGGCGGAATTCTGGACATAACGTTGCGACTTACCCCTCTGCTAGAGAGTGGTGTTCGTTTTGCAGCATCCGCACATGACATACTGCAGATTCACCTTGCTGCTGGTCTGTGTGGAGAGCTAATGGGTGCAATGCGTGACGAACATGGACGATGTGGACACCATGAGGTAAATGGCAGAATTTCCCGTTGGGTGTCAGTAGACGGCGTTATCCGCGGGGAAACCGTCGGGCTCGTGGTGCTGGATCATCCACTTAACCCTTTTTACCCCACTACGTGGCACGCAGACAGGTTTGGTACGCTCTCACCGTCGCCTATCCTCTGGGCAGGTGTGGAGGAAACATTAACACGGACAATTGTACTGCGATATCGCCTTCACACGCATTTTGGCTACGTGGAGGCTGGCTGGTCACACGCTCGCTTTCTTGACTTTGCAGCTGAGCCTACTAACAACAACTTCGGAGAACAAGTTTGACTGACCTCCTCGCGGTTCACAATCTACAAGTGGGCTTCCGTGGCGCAAGCGGACCCATGGTGGTTCGCGGTGTATCATTCTCCATTCAACCCGGTGAAACGGTAGGTCTTGTTGGTGAATCTGGTTCGGGTAAAAGTCTTACCGCACAGGCAGTTATGGGCCTCCTGCCTCGAGCAGCAACTCTTGGCCCACTAAGCAGGATACTGTTTCATGATATCGACCTTTGCGAAGCCACCGAAAGGCAGATGCAAGACCTCCGCGGCAGCAAACTTGCGATGGTATTTCAGGATCCCTTCTCCAGCTTAAACCCGACAATGCGCTTAGGCGAGCAGGTCGCCGAAGTACTACGCATGCACAAGGGCCTCAGTGCAAAAGATGCCGCGGCTCGCACCGTAGAGATGTTTGAATTGGTGCGGCTGCCGGATGCCAAAACGAAGGTTTTCCAATATCCTCACGAGATTTCGGGCGGCCAAAGACAGAGAGTGTTACTGGCCATGGCGTTTGCATGTGGACCGGAGCTATTAATTGCAGACGAACCGACAACCGCTCTGGACGTGACTGTGCAAGCGCAAATACTGGCGCTTATGCGTGAGTTGGCCACAAACACTAGGTGCGGCGTCTTGCTAATTACCCACGACCTTGGAGTGGTTGCTGAAATCTGCCAGCGAGTACTGGTGATGTATGCGGGTCAGATTGTTGAGGCTGGCAGCGTTGAGCAGGTACTCACCGCCCCGCTGCACCCCTATACCCAGGGACTACTGAGGGCGCTCCCGCCACTCGACGGCAACCGGGTAGATCGGCTCTACGCTCTAGCAGGGCAGCCGCCTGACCTATCCAATCGCGTCAACGGATGTGCCTTCTTTGAGCGTTGCCCCATTGGCCGCCAGGTGCCTTGCACCACGGATGAACCTACTCTTCGGCCCACTATAAGCGCCGGGCAGAGTGTAAGGTGCCATTTCGCAGAATAATCACGGGTAACCCCATGCAGAAGTCCTGCTACTTAAGACGGGAGTGTAGCTTATGCGTCACAGCGGACTTTGGCACAATACTGATTGCACCATCTATTTCCAGCATGGCGATATCTACCTCAGCAATATCAGCGACCCCGTGTTGCCTCATTGCTGCTAACACCTCTTCCTGGGTAACCTTTTCCCGGCGCATCGCCGAGTCCATCCACTGCCCTTGGTTCACTAGAAGGGTAGGTGTTCCCACCATTCTCTGTTCTAGCCGCGGCAATTTTACAAACAGCCGTGTCATTACCGCACCTACGACGATGAGCGTCCCACTAGAGACCATCCCCGGCGTGAGATTGCCATTACCATTTGTCATGGCATTTTGCACACCATTCGCTATCGCCATAATCATAGCAAGATCGTATATATTCATCTGCCCAATCTGGCGTTTTCCAAGAACACGGAATAGGATCAAGAGGACAATAAATATGATTGCAGTTCGGGCTGCAATAAGTGAAAGAAAGTAGATAAATGCATGAGTCAACTGACTTCTGTCCCCTAGCCCGCCTGGTTTACATAGAATTTACAATTATTACGTTGGCATTAGCGGAATTGCGCTTGGCAGGCACCATTAATGTTACCGCAACTTATAGGATTTAGCGATAGTACTTCCGGCAAAGCAGCTCTATTAAGGTGCCCGTAATAACGCGTGTGTCGCTTAGTTGACGTTCTGTCGTTAACCATGTAAAATGGCGCCAACAAACCACAGGGAGTACAAGTTGCCACGTTTCATATCGGCGGGTGTTCGGCTACTATCTGCCGCAAGCTTACTACTTTGCGCCATCACTCTTTGCACGGCTCAATCTATAACGGTGAGTACCAACAAGGTTGTCATACCAAAGTTTATGGGCTTAGGAGTTCAATGGGATCCATTTGAATACCAGCCCACTCCAGCAGAGTGGACCACTATTACAAAACGCATGGCGTTTTGTAAACCAGGGTATCTGCGTGTTATGTGGACAGCATCGTCCTATTGCCTGGGATTTAGGTCTGATGGCAGCCCGGAGTATGTATGGCAACATGGCTACAGCTCAAAAAGAGGGGAACTGAACAAATTATGTTCGATACTCCAGTTCGCACAGCACCATAATGTGCGGGTTCTCCTGGGAGAATGGTCGCCACCAATTGGGCTCATTGGCACTGAAACAAACCCCGTTTGGGCGAGAATAACGGTTGACCTGCTTCACTATCTTCGCGATGAACGTGGCTTTGCATGCATTCGCTACTACAACGCTATAAACGAGCCAAATGGTAATTGGTCGGGCAACAAAGACTACCCAACCTGGGTCACAGTGATAAAGAATCTCTATGAAGCGTTTGCTAAGGCTGGAATCTCAAAACAGGTGCTGATCATTGGTCCTGATACCACCGGCAATTCCTCGTGGATGGAGCCGTTTAACTGGCTCGATAGATCAGTACAAGACCTAAACAAGCAAATTGGCGCCTGGGATCTTCACTGGTATGCACTAGACCCGGAAGTCTACAATGACGTAATGGAAAGAATACTCACCAAGAAAACCAGAATGCTTCAGCAAGCCGGCCCAGTGGCAGCGAACAAGCAGAGGTTCATGGGCGAATCCGGGATGCTTACTGGTCGTGTAAATGGTGATCAGCAGCCACGCGTCAAAACCTTTTCATACGGCGTCATCATGTCTGACTACTGCGCGCAGGTGGCGCGAGCTGGGTGGATGGGAGCTTCTGCGTGGGACCTTGATGACGCGATGCACACGGTGAAAAGCTACAAAAACCCACCTGATGCGCTCACTTTAAAGGTCTGGGGATTTTGGAACTCGGAGGGCGCAGCGATGGGCGACCCAGCGGATTTCAATATCCGTCCCTGGTTTTACACCTGGTCGCTTATGTCCCGGCTCTTTCCTCGTGGTTCGCAGATAGTCTACTCAACTGCTGCACCTCTTCCACAATTCCGAAATTTAGCTGGCATCGTAAAGCGAAATGGCAGGAAACTCGTCACAATTATGCTGGTTAACGACTCCAACGTTTCTCACACCGTTACGGTGAAGGTTCCTTCCGCTGCTAAGAATGTGACGCTTACTGTTTATCACTATTTTAAGACTGACCGCCCGACCAACAGGTCGGGATTTGCCATACCGTCCTCAATAATGCGCCATGTCAACCTACATAAAGGCGTAAGATTCACCCTTCCGTCGCAGGGCGTAATATTCCTCACCCAACAGGGAAGTTAAATGGAACGGATATAGTCCCCACTTGTCGGTTAGGACTGGTTGGGACTATATCCACTTCACTACTAGGGCAGGCGCAGCCCCCTATAGTGATGACGGCTCCGTTGGATGACGACCTGGGAAGGTACCACACTGATCGTTCCATCGACTTCCAAAACACACATTCGGGCATCCGCGACGGATTTTATGCCATGTTCTCTTAGTGCAGCTAGTATCTGTTCAGGAGTTACGCCTTCCTTGCGCATGTGCGACTCAATCATCGCACCGTCGTTCACGAGTAAGGTTGGCTCGCCGACCATTACATGTTCCAGGCGGGATGATCTGCTCATCGCGAGCGTAAGAAGGCGGTTCCAGAAGAGGAGCGTTAGGGCGGCAATGATACCACCTACCAGCGAACTGTCGCTGCCGACCATGGAGTTTTGAACCGCATTTGCGAGTACAATGATTAGCACAAGGTCATAGATGTTCATCTGGCCAAGCTCGCGTTTGCCCATGAGACGCAAACCCGCCACCAGGAAGAAGTAGATGACAGTAGTTTTTGCGGCAATTGCCGCTCCGCCGACAAGATCAGGGTGTGTAAATACAGCGGAAAGCCATTGGTTCATTTGCGCGCTTCGAGCCTCTCGTTGCTGAGGATATCCACAAATTGAGCGACCTTTTTCAAGTAGTATGGCACACGGCTGTAATATATCTTTTCCTCATCGCTATGCTGCGACTTGTAGGCAAGCGACAGATGGGACAGTTGAATGCCATCGACCTTATCGTGATCATCCTCCTTGGCAGTGCAGTGGAGACCTCAATGGTTGCAGGTGATGTTTCACTTCCTGCTGGTTTGGTATGCGTCACAGTGCTGCTGGTTCTCAACAAGACTTTTGCATACTGCCTTTTACGTTCACGACGCTGGCGGCATATTGTGCTGGGGTCACCCATTGTACTGGTTAACCATGGTCACCTCGTTTATGAAAACCTTAAGCGTGCAGGCCTAACAGAGCAAGATGTACGCGAGGCACTTAGGGAACGCGAGGAGACACGGCTGCGAAATATACAAACAGCTATCCTTGAGACCGATGGTACCGTAACAGTGATACCTAAACCGACCCCTACTGGCGAAGCGCATGGACTAGGGAAGCCCACTGTGCAGCAGCTGAAGTCGATTGCAAACCAGGAACCGTCGAACTAGCGACCCAATCTGGGTTTTCAGTCACCACGCTAGGCGATGGCTGTTGAGGGTTGACTGCCAGTGGCAATGCGACGATAGATCAACCATTGAATGCCGAACCGGTCTGTTACTTCCCCGCTGACCGCTCCCCAAAACTGCGGGGTTAATGGAGAAACTACTCTGCCACCTTCTGCGAGTTTCCCGAAAACTTCCTCACACTGAACAGCATCGTCAATTTCTACGGTAAGAGTGACCGGATAGTGATTGCAATCTGTTAGTTTATCAATATCCGCACCTATGATCAGGAACGATCCCATGCTTAGCTGTGAGGTTACCACGTAGTCCTGCTGCTCTCCAGGATACTCGTGTGCAATCGTCGTTTCGGCGACGGTTGTAAGACCCAGCTCACCACCAAAACAATCGTGATAGTAGGTCATTGCTTCACGGCATCGACCATTAAAATTGAGGCACGGAACCACCGAGCCTATAGCACTATTATTTCCCATTAAAGCTCCACTGAGCCGCGCAATAGTTGCGAGTTTGCGCAGCGTAGCGCAGCTCAGATGATAACGCGCCCAACGTTCTAGACAGCGGGCTCGCAGATGATATTCCAGGTTATCGCAAATTTATCGGTGACTGAGCCAAAGAGTGGTGCGAAAAATGTTGGGGCTAGTGGGCACATTACTTTCCCGCCAGAACCCAGGGCATCAAAGTACCGTTGAGTTTCATCCAAATTATCGACCGTTAGGACCAGCGAGACTCTTTCTGCAGCGGTTGTTTGGTCACTAGCATCGGGCGTTTCGGGCTGTAATGCAGTCGCCAATATCCTTGCAGCAGGCGCCTTAAGCTCGCAATGCATGATCTCTTCGTGCAGGGCTTGCGGTACCTCCGCTGCCATAGGTGTATCGGCAACTTTAAGAAATGACAGTTCACCACCAAACACGGATTGGTAGAAACCCATTGCCTCACGGCATGATTTTCCTAGTCCAAGATATGGGTAAATGGCCGGCATAACAATCTCCTTTACTCAGGCAGCAGTAACTGCCTGTGGCAAACCAGTGATTTCAATTACGGGACGGATTTCAACCGTACCAGTGCGAGCCATGGGTATTCGGGCAGCGGTATTCATGGCATCATCAAGATCGGTGGCATCAATCAGAAAGTAGCCACCCAGTTGCTCTCGGGTTTCCGCGAATGGACCGTCCGTAATCAGTCTCTTGCCATCGCGCAACCGAACGCGTGTGGCTGTGGACGTGGGATGTAACGGGTGAGCGGAAATGTATTTCCCATTTGCATTGAGATCATGGGCCAGCGCGCAACTCTCGACGTAGCACGCCTCTCGCTCTGCATCACTCCGTTCGCACTCTTCGCCATAAATCAACAGCATGTATTTCATGGTGTTTACTCCAATAGTTATCTAGTCTCGGGGCCGGCCGCGGTCAGTGTCATCTCTAACCGCCAGCCATGGCACCAACGATATAGAATGGTTCTACACCCTTTGCAACTGCATCGGGCAGTGGCGCACCCATTCCGTCGTGCGAGATGTCTGCACCGCACGCGAAGAACCGTACAAAAGAGCGTCTCGTACCCGTTGCGGGATCACGAATGGTACCCTTAAGCGGTGGGTAGCGCATCTCTAAGTGGTCGATGATGGTATCTGGTGTAACAGTCCCCGTTATCTCAAGCCGCACGTCCTCGGTAATGCGTGCAAGGGATCGCAGTTGCGCAGGCAAAACTACGGTGATCATGGTATCACCTGAGCCTCAACTGAAAGCACCGCCGGCAGATCCCTGCACACTGCGGTCCATGAATCGCCCTCATCAGACGAAGCGTAGACCTGGCCGCCGGTGGTACCAAAATAGACACCACAGGGGTCCATGGTATCCACCGACATGGCGTCACGCAGCACATTTACGTAACAGTGTTCCTGAGGAAGCCCCCTCGTTAGCGGCTCCCATTCATTCCCGCCCGTACGCGAGCGATACACGCGCAGCTTGCCCTCGGGTGGGTAGTGTTCGCCGTCGCTCTTTATTGGCACAACGTAAACGGTATCCGGTTGGTGGGCGTGTACTGCAATGGGGAATCCGAAATCCGATGGAAGGTTTCCGCTTATCTCACCCCAGGTGTCGCCGCCGTTCTCTGATTTCATCACGTCCCAATGCTTCTGCATGTAGAGCACATTCGGCTTTGCAGGATGCATGGCGATGCTATGAACACAATGCCCCACCTCGGCCGCGGGGTCTGGTAGTTCGTAAGGTGATACCAGTCCACAGTTTATCGGCTTCCATGTCTGCCCGGCGTCCAGACTGCGGAAGGCACCTGCGGCGGAAATCGCCACATATAGGCGGTTGGGGTCATTTTGGTCCACGAGGATACTATGCAGGCACATTCCGCCAGCACCTGGCTGCCATAGACTCCCCTTAACAGCGCGCAGACCGGGAAGCTCCTGCCACGACTGTCCCCCATCTCGCGATGAGAATAGAGCCGCGTCCTCAACGCCGGCGTAAAGGAAGTTCGGATCCGTGCGCGACGGTTCGAAATGCCATACCCGCTTGAACGCCCATGGATGTGGGGTTCCGTCATAAAACATGTGCGTACCCACCTCTCCATCGTACGCGAACTCGTTATTGACTGTCTCCCACGTTTCGCCGCCATCGTCGCTGCGCTGAACTACCTGGCCAAACCAACCATGTGACTGGGCAGCATAGAGCCGGTTAGAGTCTGCCGGTGAACCCTTTATGTGGTAAATTTCCCAGCCGCCAAACAATGGACCTTTAACCTGCCAGTCCTTACGTTGTGCGTCAGCTGTGAGGACGAATGCACCCTTTCGCGTTCCCACCAATACCCGTACTCTGCTCATATCCAACTCCTCTAAGGCTGCCTCTGTGGCAGCGTTTGGTTCTACTTGACCTTGCTACCCATGAACGGTACACCTATCGGCTACTTGCATTCTGATCCAGCAACTTATAGGACTCTTCCGCCACGGCAGATGCAAAATCCTCGGGAGCGTAGATTTGCCTTAGTTCAAGTACTTCGCCGTGAAGCATAGGTGCCCGTTTGGCCCAGTTAACGGCCTCCTCTTTAGAAGCCACCTTCCAGATCCAGTAACCGCCAACAAGCTCGCGCGACTCGATAAACGGTCCGTCTGTCACGAGTGCCGCGCCATTGGAAAACCGGATGCGAGCCCCTTTAGAGGACGGGTGCAGCCCATTCATATCGACGAGTACCCCTGCCGCTGCCAGCTCTTTGTTAAACTCGCCCATCTTTATCATCGTCTCTTCGTCGGGCAGCTTGCCCGCTTCCACTGCGGGATCACCCGGATAGACTATCACCATGAATTCCATTTTTGGCTCCTTTTTCTTGCAGTGCAAACTTGCCTTACGCTCTACAGAGATAGGTGTAACTCAGTTCGCTCAATAAGTAGTCGTTCTCCTTTTAACGGAATCGACAATTCACTGGAAATTTTTACGGAATTTTAATTGAGTCCTCATTGGACGGCAGGGACTCACGGCGTCGGCGCAGAAATCGAACCTCTGCGCCCTGGCAGGTGAGCTGCAGCGCTCTGTCGTAGGCGGCATGCGCCTCGGGAAACCGGCCGGAACGACGCAACAATTCGGCCCGGGCGGAGTGTAACAGGTAATAATCGTCTAGCACGCCCGCCTGGCTAATTTCATCCAACAGCACGAGGCCAGGCTGCGGGCCATCACGCATGGCAACTGCCACGGCCCTGTTAAGAGCGACTACAGGCGAGTTTTCGGCTAATATAAGCTGATCATAAAGAGAGACAATTTCATTCCAGTCGGTATCAGCACCAGTTGAGGCACGCGCATGTACCGAGGCGATTGCCGCCTGCAGCCAATATACGGATCGAGATTGAGACGCATTGTCTACCGCTAGCAGGCTATGGGCCTCCTCAATCTGTTCCCGGTTCCATAGGGACCGATTCTGGTCCTCGAGCAACACGATGTCATCCTCAGCGTTGGTACGCGCAGTTCGTCGAGATTCGTGCAGCAGCATGAGCGCCAACAGACCCCTGCTCTCACTATCAGGCATCAGTCTATTTAGCAGGCGGCCCAGCCGTATTGCCTCGGCACAGAGATCCGGGCGTGTGAGCGAATCGCCAAATGTAGCGGAGTAACCCTCATTAAATAGGAGATAGATGACGCGTCGCACGGAATGCTTTCGGTCGCCCAGGTCTTCTGCCGAGGGTATCCGATAAGGTATGCGGGCGTCCCGTATTTTCGCTTTCGCGCGCACGATTCTCTGCGCCACCGTGGTGGATGAGCAGAGGAAGGCACGCGCGATCTCGTCTGTACTTAACCCGCACACCTCCCGCAAGGTCAGTGCCATGTTAGCGGTCGTCGATAATGACGGATGGCAGCAGGTGAAAATCAGGCGCAAGGTATCGTCGTCAATCTCCTCGGCCTGGATATCCTCTTCCGATAATTGCCGTGTGTCGCTCTCGTTGGCGAGTTGAGGCAACAGGCTGCGAAACCTGGTCTCCTTCCTGAGAGCATCTATTCCCTTGAAGCGGCCGGTTGAAATTAGCCAAGCAACCGGATTCTGGGGCAGGCCTGCCACCTGCCAATGTTCCAGCGCCGCTGCAAAGGCATCCTGTGTCGCCTCCTCCGCGAGATCGAAGTCGCCAAGAAGTCGTACGAGAGTGGCGAATACCCGGCGTGAGTCCTTTGCATAGATCCGTTCTAGCTCTTGTCTCGCATGCCGCCCCGAAAATTCCTGCATCTGCCGGCCCCCCCAATGGCATATCGCCTGCAGAAACGACCTTGGCTTGAAATCCAATGTCACCCATAGCGAGCGCTGCACGGCGCACGGTTCATCCTTAAAAGCGCTTCTGTTCGTACAATGAACGGAATGACAATAGCTGGATTATTGAATTAACAGATCTTATTTTACCTGTAATACTTCCACGATTACGACTGGCAATTTTCACATTCATTGTTCACGATTACGACTCCACAGATGCAGCGGGTACTCTTACAGCAACGATCTTGGGTAAGGGGGATTTTAATGCCTCATAGTCTAGCAAAACTTCGGGTTGGTACCGTGGGGATCGCTGTTATCATGCTGTCGTGCTCTAACTTGGCACTCGCCAAACCGGCCTCATCCGCATTCAGGGTAACCATATCCTGGAGCAAGGTTATTCGCCAATCGAACACTACACCCACGCTGCAGGTTGTCGTAAATCCACTCTTGCGCCCAGAATCACCTATCAGCCATCGTGCATTCGCAGCGCTGCAGCATCTGCATGCAAATTACGTAAGATTTGTGCCGTGGCTACCCTATCCTCGCCTGGCAGTTGCGGAATTAAAGCCACCAGCAGACGGGAAGACCTATTGGAACTTCAAACTTATCGATCCCATGGTTAAGGCGTTTATGCGCGCTACCGCCGGTAAACAGGTGATAATGAACTTCAGCACCGTACCGGAATGGATGTTTAAAACCGCAAAGCCTGTGCCCTACCCTGTCGATCCCAATCAGGTTTATTGGAATTACGAGCAGGGAACTGAGCTAACGGACTCCAGCCTCAAAACTATTGCCGACTACTATGCCCGGCTGGTTAGCTGGTACACCCGTGGCGGCTTCAAAGACGAGTATGGGCACTGGCATAAATCGGGTTATCACTATCACTTTGCGTGGTGGGAAGTGCTGAACGAAGTGGACTCCGAGCACCAGATGAATGTGCAGGAATACTCCCGATGGTATGATGCCATTACAGCGGCTATCCACAAAGTATCGCCCTCCACTAAGTTCGTTGGTATTGCTTTGGCCGGCACATCAAACTGGAACCCCAATGACCTCGGTTGGTTTTCCTACTTCATTAAACATAGGCACCATGCCCCCGGCACGCCTCTGAATATGATTTCTTACCACTTCTACGCGAATCCCCCTGGCAATTCTACGCCCCAACAGTGGCCTGCCATTGTATTTGCACAAGCGGATGGCTTTTTGGAGCATGTGCAGTGGATACAGAACGTGCGTCGGCAGTATAACCCCGAAATAGACACTGATATTGACGAGATAGGAACCTTTATGCCCAATGACAATGGAGCCAAGCAGGTACAGGCGATGCTGGGCAACGATCCTTACTGGAATTTAAGCGGTGCAATGTTTGCCTATCTGTTTGGTAACCTTGCCGTTCAAGGGGTACAAGTGGTGGGAGAAAGCCAGCTAATTGGTTATCCTAGCCAGTTCCCCAGCGTCTCCATGGTCAACTGGACCACAGGCGTACCAAACGCACGGTTTAGAGTTCTCGAGTTGCTGCGCGACAACTTCGAGCCCGGCGATGTTCTTGTCCAATCTACGTCCAATACTCCCGGAATTTACGTACAGGCATTCATTACCCCGTCCGGTGCCAGGAAAATTCTAGTGGTAAATATACTGAACAGCACCGCACTCGTCCGCATCCCGAATGCTGGAGGCGCTAACGAGGAGTGGGTCGATCAGGTTACCGCTAGTAAACGGCCAGCCAGTAAGGCATTGCATAGCCAGCGGTTCCATTTGGGAGGGTTAGGCGTGGCCGTAATTACCCTGCGAGGCAGCGGCCGGTAGCGAATCGGTAAGCGCGCATTCAGCACTGGCCAAAGAATTGAGCAGCACAGCTTAATCGCCGTGCTGCTTTCGTCTGCCTCCACCCTCCTCAATGCTCTCAACGACAGCGGCATTACCCCTGCCAACGGATAAGCGCTTGGCTAGCCCTGTTCAACACCTGGTCGCGCGTACCCTTGACGCATCTGGCTTGCAGCGTGGTATACTACCGTAGTCGTGGGGCTGTGGCTCAGTTGGGAGAGCGCCTCGTTCGCATCGAGGAGGTCAGCGGTTCGAATCCGCTCAGCTCCATATTCTCCAGTTGGCGTGTTTGCAAGCAATATAACTTGCAGACCTGGGTTTATTCCCATTCCTTTATTTACACCGGCTGATACCTGATCATTACCGCCACTACCTCGGTTTGAGAGGTTAGGGTCAGACTGGTGAAAAAGGCAGCCACAACAGACTGCATTTGTTCGCCCAGGTACAGAACCACCCCAAGCCTCCGCCAGGATGCGATGGCCTAAACGCCCTGATCATTCAACAGGTCGTGGAAGGTATGGGCTTTAACGACATCCACCATGACCGTACGCACAGGAATCCCGAGCCGCTGGCGTAATTTAACGGCATGCGCGGCAAGTACCTGCATTCCCATCTCACACGCAATTAATTCATCCTTCAAGGTAGCCTCGCTCGTTTCCGGGTGATAGTGAATACCGACTTCCCGCCCAACGAATTTAATGGTGATGCCCTCTGCCATAGCCGCTCCCCCTATCCGGCACGTTCCCATCGAGCAGCCGCTACCGTGCACGGACAATTTCTTCCTCTGACGCTATAGTACCGCGAATGCACTGTGTGAGAGGCAACGTTTAGTAATACGTCTTGATGGGGCTTTAGTGTGCGACGGTGCGCTGGCAGACAAAACCTCAACCTCCATTATTTAGCATCGCACTTGTAATCGGACCCGAGGCAGAGGGGCGAACCAACATTCGACAAACAGTTCGCACAATGCGATGTACCCGGAACGGCCCAGCGGTAGTATGCCGTTCCGGGTATACGATCTCCTTGCTATTGCGTCAGTTTCGCTACTATTGTTTCAACGGTCGTTGTTCACTGCAACCAGGGCTATTCTGCTGAAGAAACGGCGACGTGGTTACCGTCGGAGGAGCCGCCGCCTGCAATACAACATGCAGCCACCAACACCATATACTGCCAGGCCAGGCAGAGTTCCCACCTCAGGCGTCGCAATGGTAAATTGTCCGCTATGGGCGAAATCGAAGGATCCTCCCGCTGCATCCCAGGTAAACGTGCCGGTCAGCGTACCAGGACCGGCGAAGTCACCCCAATGTGTGTCCTTGATATTAAAACTCCACGGAGTGGCCACACCAACGCCAGTTCCAACCAAGGCAGTTGCAGCATTATTGCTAAATGTCGTGGCGCTAGCCTTCAACTGGGGGAGGCTCATGCGAGAGTGCGAGAGATGTTGCAGCATTATTGCTAAATGTCGTGGCGCTAGCCTGCCCAAGAAGCGACGTCTGTCCGGTAGTCAAGCCTGTTGGATCGTTTAGCGTTCCGTTAAGCCGCACCCATTCATAGCCATGGCCCACCCAGTTTCCCAAATTGTAGTTGTTGCTGACAAGCAGGGTGCCGGATCCTTTGAAACTTCCTTCCACATTGATCGAGTCATAATTGGCATGCTGTGTTTCGGTGGCGGATCCCGCGAACGTCCCGGTTCCCAAATTACAGTTAACCTGCACAATACCCAGAAGCGGGTTTAGGTCTTGCGGAGAGTTGTCGACAACACCACAAAGCGTGAGTGACCCGCCTTGCGCCAACGCCATATTACTTGAATAAACCATAATCAATGCACACAAAGCCATTACGCAATTGAATTTCCGACTCATTTTATACGTTCCTCCTCGTGGAACACGTGCAATACAAATTTATTTTTCGCAGTGAACGATCTACAGCAGGAGAGAACTGTAGATACGCCGAACTCTGCATTACTTATGCCAATTTCATCCTATGATTTATGCTGAGCATTAATTGCACTAAATTCTTGCTTTCAATCACCGCATTTTTGCCCTTCTGCTCGCATGTACTCCCTCCGTATTTGCAGTATTCCAACCACTTCATATAGAAACCCGGTGACATAACCCGACGCGCATTTCAACCCCGTTATCGGTGCCACCATCCTGGTGGTTCGGCAACGAGGATCCCGTGGTAACGGCGGCCCAGCATGGAAATGGTAGAGGTCCCTTTGGATATGTCACAGCGGGTACCAGTCCTTAGTGGGCATTCTGCGAGTAATACATGATATTGCAAGCCCGCATTTAGTGATTGACAGCAGTGAGGTCGTGTACAATATTAATTGAGGTGTGAGGCTGTTGAACGAAATACCCGGATTGTTGCTGCAAATATTAGTTGCCGAGGATAATTCGTTACTCGACGACATCGGCAGGCTGCGTAATCTGTTAAATGACCTCTGCCGCGGCGAATATCTACTGGAGCGTAATGTCCTCATATTCGTTGCCCAGTCCGGTATACTGCGAAACCTCCAAAACCTCGATTTCACCGCCGAACACCCCTTAAAAATCGCCCACTGTGAAGGTGTGTTAACAGACCAACTCGGACTGCAGCGCGAGAACGCTTGCTGGGCTCTGCAGCAATGGTACGCAGCACTGCGAGGAGCGCGCCTTCCCGACGAAGTCGATGAAACGTCCCGGGAGTTTATAAAGTTATATTTATCCGCAATAGCCAGCGATGCCAAGGCACAGTTCAACCTCGCCGAAATGTATTACAACGGCCGCGGCGTACCGCAGGACGACAGCCAGGCCGTAGTCTGGTACCGCAAGGCAGCTGAACAGGGCCACAGCGATGCGCAGTTCAAACTTGCGGGGATGTATTGGCATGGTCGCGGGGTCACAAAGTGCTACGAGGAGGCGGCGGTCTGGTACCGAAAAGCCGCTGAACAGGGTCAAGCAGCAGCACAATGCTGTCTCGGCTTAATGCACATGTTCGGTCGTGGGGTCGAACAGGACGACCGCCGGGCAGTAAAGTGGTACCGAAAAGGCGCTGAACAGGGTCACGCTGCCGCTCAATGCTGTCTCGGCTTAATGCACATGTTCGGTCGTGGGGTCGAACAGGACGACCGCCAGACAGTAGATTGGTACCGAAAAGCCGTTGAACAAGGGAGCGCACCGGCACAATTCTTCCTCGGTGTGATGTTTGAGGTTGGACGCGGAGTTGAACAGGACGACAGCCAGGCAGCAGAGTGGTACCGAAAAGCCGCTGAACAGGGACACGCACGGGCGCGGTGCAACCTCGGTGTGATGTATGAGGTTGGCCGCGGAGTTGAACAGGACGACAGCCAGGCGGTGGCGTGGTACCGAAAAGCAGCTGAACAGGGGCACGAAGGAGCACAGAACAACCTTGGCGTGAAGTATCAACAGGGCCGCGGAGTCCAACAGGACGACAGCGAGGCGGTAGCATGGTACCGAAAAGCAGCTGAACAGGGATACGCAGGAGCACAGAACAACCTTGGCGTGAAGTATCAACAGGGCCGCGGAGTCCAACAGGACGACAGCGAGGCGGTAGCGTGGTACCGAAAAGCAGCTGAACAGGGATACGCAGGAGCACAGAACAACCTTGGTTGGATGTATCGCAGTCGCAGTGGCGTCGCGCAGGACGACATCCAGGCGGTAGCATGGTACCGAAAAGCGGCTGACCAGGGACACGTACGGGCGCAGTGCAACCTCGGCTGGATGTATAAACAGGGCAGCGGTGTACCACAGGACGACAGCCAGGCGGTGGCGTGGTACCGAAAAGCCGCTGAACAGGGCCACCTGGCGGCGCAATGCAACCTCGGTTGGATGTATGAGGAAGGTTGCGGCGTACCACAGGACGACAGCCAGGCGGTGGCGTGGTACCGAAAAGCCGCTGAACAGGGACACGCACGTGCCCAGTGCAACCTCGGCTGGATGTATAAACAGGGCCGCGGAGTCGCGCAGGACGCCAGCCAGGCCGTAGCCTGGTACCGCAAGGCAGCTGAACAAGGTGACAGCGATGCGCAATACAACCTAGCCGAAATGTATTACAACGGACGCGGGATCCCGCAGGACGACAGCCAGGCCGTAGCCTGGTACCGCAAGGCAGCTGAACAGGACCACAGCGATGCGCAGTTCAAACTGGCAGGGACGTATGTGGACGGCCGCGGGGTCGTAAAGAGCGACGGCAGTGCTGCCGACTGGTACCGAAAAGCAGCTGAAAAGGGCCACTCACAGGCCCAGTGCAACATCGGCATGATGTATGAATGCGGGCGCGGGGTGCCACGGGACACAGCGCAAGCGGTAGCCTGGTACCGAAAAGCCGCTGAACATGGTGACACTCATGCGCAGTACCGCCTTGGCGAAATGTATGAGGACGGGACCGGGGTCCGGCAGGACGACAGCCAGGTGGTAGCGTGGTACCGAGAAGCCGCTAAACAGGGTCACGGATGGGCGCAATACAACCTCGGTTTGATGTATCAGCACGGTCGCGGGATCGAACAGAGTGACAGGCAGGCGGCAGACTGGTACCTAAAAGCCGCTGAACAGGGCGACAGACATGGACAATGGAGCCTCGGCTCCATGTATGAGTACGGTCGCGGGGTACCACAGGACGACATCCAGGCGGTAGAATGGTACCGCAAAGCAGCCGATCAGGGTCACGATCAGGCGCAATGCAACCTCGGCTGGATGTATGAGTCCGGCCGTGGGGTCCCGCAGGACTACACACAGGCGGTGGCGTGTTACCGCAAAGCAGCCGATCAGGGTAACGATCGGGCGCAAAGCAACCTCGGTTGGATGTATCAGAATGGGCATGGGATCGAACAGAATGACAGGCAGGCAGTGGCGTGGTACCGAAAAGCTGCGAAACAGGGATATGCCCAGGCGCAATTCAACCTCGGCTGGTTGTATGAGCAGGGCCGCGGGGTTAAACAGAATGACAGGCAGGCGGTAGTGTGGTACCGAAAAGCTGCGAAACAGGGATACACCCAGGCGCAGTTCAACCTCGGCTGGATGTATGTGCAGGGCCGCGGGGTTAAGCAGAATGACAGGCAGGCGGCAGTGTGGTACCGAAAAGCCTCGAAACAGAGGCATAAAAACGCTGAGCACAGGCTCGAGTTGATGAATATCAACTGCGGAGAGGCACCCTAATACGCACCGTCGCGCTGATTTATGGCGTTCCGGGCTTTCGGTGCCGCATAGCAGGTACCACTTTGATACCAGGCTCCGATGTCAGGCGGCGGTAATCGTCGGTCTCGACGCCATACAATGCTATACGACCCTCGGCGTCATAATGCGCTCCCCATCCATATCGCTTGGTTAATAGAGATGCCCGAAGGCAGGGGTGCGGCTTGGCAAAGAGCGCAGCCTTGAATGTCTCGATGTCTGCCTCTGATATGCCCTTATGCCGTGAGTGAACAGCTAGGATGAGATCCTCTCCCGTAAGCATATAGCGGTTGGCAGTCAATAATGCATACTCAATTCCGGGGATCGACAGCGGCCGATCCGGTATGACTCCTGTAGTTACAGGACAATCTGCTGCCACCGCCACGAAAGTATTAACATAACCGATTGCCATGATTGCTTCCTACACCTCCAAGTAGTTTTGCGACCCGCGCCGCACGCCCTGTGTCAATAGTGCAGTGTATCGCCCGCGCATCTGACAGGAATCATCGTTCGCAACTCACCTTCTGCGCCTGCAGCAGGAGAGACTACATAGGGTTACATGGCAGGACAACTGGCACCTTTAAGTGAACGTACCTGGGCACCGACGTAAGTGGATGGCCCCGCCCGACTCTTCTTCCCTGTGAAACGCTACTTTGGACCACATAGTAGTTTTCATCTTAAACTATGTCAGCCGGATATACAACCGGTTAGTTCACCGTGCCCAGCGATAATTCCAGCACTTACGCTGCAAACCCGGTTAAAAACGTGAGCTTACCTGCTCCGCTTATGGCTGGATCACGGACGCCGAGGGTCGTCCTTCCTAAGTAAGCGGATGCGTGGTACAGTAAACTTGATTGCAGCACCATCCATATTGGAAACTGCTGTTTGTCTTAATTATGCCGGATTACATATCCATTTCAGGAACCGAACTGCGGATCGCTCGAGGCACGAGCAAACACGAAACATTAAATTGAACAAATTCCGGAAGCATGCCGGACAAATTTGACTCCAGGAAAGACCCGAAATGACGAAAGAAGTTGGTGAAATACGCCTACGGATTGAGACGAAGCTGGGGGATGTGTCGGTTCAGTAAGCTAACGAACACCTGTTTTTCATCGCCGACGAGCATGAGAGGTTTCCGTTCGCGACCATTGTCACCCATGATGACGAATTCGATCAGTCATCCCTGTGAAACCGGGAGGGAATCTACCGGCTAAACTTCGCCACAGGCAAGGAGAGATTTCAAAGCCTGTTTCCCAGTATCCGAGGGAAGGCAGATTTAGCGGAAGCCGAGTTTGACTATCAGGCCTCCGACGTCTTTTTTCCACATCCCGTCTACGGGGCTATGCTGTGGGTGAGTATTATAAATCCTGACGTTGCATGGGCGCAGTGTGAGGAACTACTCAAGGAAGCGCGCGACCTTCGAGATTTGCAGCCTAACAGCTGGTAAAGCGCCAGGCAAGGGCCAAGCGGCTCTAGCTTTATTACCCGGGTTGAACAGGCGATTCAGGCACAACTTCCGCGGCAATATCGATCTGTCCACCTTCAGCGATTGGAGTGGCTACGACATAGCGCCCGCCAATAACAACCGGAAACAGCAGGGATGGAATCCACGCGTACCAAATACGTGAGCAGATCTGCTTCGATTTGTCTGCGCCACACCTTTCAGACATTGTGTAACAGTGCTTCTGTTACTCCAGCAAATCCCCCTTTTCTGGTTCCTCCTTTATCAGCAGAACTCACTACGGAGCACCACCAAAAACAGGAGGACCGCGCTGTCTTGCCCTCGGCACGGTGAGCAAGAGAGGTTCCCCCTTTGGGGGCGGAGGGGGATAAAGTCACGACAGCATCGCATCGCTCGTGGTGAAGCAATAAAATGCGGCAGCCGATCAATCCGCTTACCAAACAATTGAGATGAGACCCGATGCAGTAATGTTGCCATCTTTCGTGAGAAGATCAACCGTCCCGCCCTGATCCTGCGACACAAGGGCTGTCGCGACGATCTGCCGGTCGTGCATCTCACCGATAGCTGTTAGACCATTACTTCGTTCAATCACGCTTTGGTCGAGTGGTAAGATAGTGATACGCGAATCGTTGTCTATCGCCGTCAAAACATCTGTAACCGTTAAAGCAACGCGCCCTCGTTCGACAATCCAGCATGCCTCGGCAAGTGCGGTAGCAGGAATAAAAAGCGCACTTGCTGGATCTTGAAGAACCGCTTTGGCGGCGCTTCCAAGTTGAGCGCTTCCGGCTAAGTACCAGAGAAAGGAATGAGTATCAACAAAGTGCTTGGTTGTCACTAAGGCTCTATGTCCTCGCCCCGCCATTCGGCGCTCTTGAAATCTTCTTCCGTGAGTGCCTGGAGTTGGGGAAACATGCCGAATGTGATCATCTTCGGCTGATTCTCAGTGGTCTCCGCTTCCTCGGAAATAACCGTTACCTTGTATTTTCGAGTCTTCGGCAATTTGCTGAACTGCTTGACGAGTTGTTCCGGCGTTCCTTCATAAACCAGTGCTCGTACCATGTGGCTTACCTCCGGTTCAATCTTCCCATTATTATATCATGACTTGGAGCGGAGGGTAGGGACTGCCTCAGTCGGCCAGGCGCTCGCCGCCCTGGATCCGGCAGCGCGGTCCTCCTTCTCGGAAGACAAGAGGAATGTTTGCCGTCGTCGGCCTAATCGCTCTGTGCAAAAAGTAGAGTAGGACGGGCGGCGCCGGTCAAACTCAGACACTCCGCGCCTCACTGCTTTCCGGCTTGGTGTTGCGATAGAATGTTGCACGCGAAATGTTGAGCATCTTGCAGATCTCGTCTACTGGCCGCTTCGGAGCGGCGCGAAGGCTGATCGCGATAGCCTTCTTCTTGTCGTCCATCACTCGGCGTCGCCCGCCCTTCTTTCCCCTGGCTCTGGCCGCCTCTAACCCCGCCTTTGTGTTCTCAATCATGTTATCGCGCTCGAAATGACCAAACGAGGCGATGATGTGAACGAGAAGTTTTCCGGTGGCTGTCGTGGTATAAATGCTCTCGTTCAGACTCTTAAGCTCAATCCCTTTCTTTTGCAGAAGGGGCACCGTCTCACTAACCTGCTTGATAGAGCGCCCCAGCCGCGACAGTTTCCAGACTACAAGCGTATCGACTGGCCACGTGAAAGAGATCACCTCCATCAGTCCGGACCTGGCCGCCTTTGCTCCGCTCATCTTGTCATCGAAGATCCGCGTACACTTGGCTGCCTGGAGCGCGTCGCGTTGAAGCTCAAGGTTCTGGTCCTGGGTAGATACCCTGGCATATCCGACTAGCATTTCCCCATACCCGTCTGCGCGAATCGTCGCGCATTCGTATCTATATGCTTTGCCGTGCGCCGCGCGCCTCCACCGATTTTGCGAGCATCATAGTTCCTCGCTCGCTCGGTCATAGAACGTGGAACAGCGATCCCAGCGTTGGGCATTCGTTCATGCGCCCATTGTTCGGCTTTGTACTCCTTCACTTGCACTGGTTTCCTTGGGCCGATGTGCAATGCAAAGTGAGCACATTCATGGAGGAAGATGTAGAGCGCCTTGCGTGCAACCGGACGCGCCGCGAATAGCGTGCCTGAAGGGGCTTAATATCGTTTGTGTCGAATATGCGACTGGGTTGACAATTTCGCGTATTGGCTAGCTCCTGATCGGTTCGTGCTCAGCTTAGGCTTGATTGGTCTCTCGCGGTCAGGTGCTCACCGCCCTGAACCCGGCAGAACAAGCCCATACTCGCTCGGTGTGAATGTTGGCAGGGTGTTGGGCCAAGAATGGAAACACGCCGGACAAAACTGAAGCGATTCAGTCTGATTTCTTGTTCAGTCCACGGAACAAGAGGGAGATAATCTCTTCCGTATCGAGTGCACGGAACATATGCTCGTTCTCTTCCAAAGATAAGTTGTTGTTCAGCCCGGCGACCCCACGTTGTTTAAAGAAATCGCGTATCCCTTCGTAATCG
>JAJYCW010000163.1 GCA_021777995.1 bacterium | reverse complement strand
GTTTGAAATTGAGGATGAGGATACTATACGCCTGCAGCCCTGTGTTTCCCCTGTGTGGGATACGGCTCTCTCGGTTAATGCGCTGGTGGACAGCGGATGCCCCTCAGACAATGAACAGCTTCAACAAGCTGGTGAATGGCTCCTTTCCAAGCAGACGACGCGAAAGGGTGACTGGGCAGTAATGGCTCCTAACCTGGAACCCGGCGGCTGGTATTTTGAGATGGAGAACGAGTTCTATCCCGACGTAGACGACTCTATCATGGTGTTGATGGCGCTGTACAAAACCTACTGCCCCAATGGTGAGCATTGGAGCGATGCCCCTCCCCATGTTAAATCTTCGATGAAACGTGGTCTAGACTGGGTATTTGGAATGCAGTGCCGAGACGGTGGCTGGGGTAGCTTTGACAAAGATAACAACCGCGTCTTGTTTCAGTATGTTCCTTACGCTGACCACAACGCCATGCTTGACCCTTCGTCTGCTGATATTACGGCGCGAACCCTGGAAATGTGTTCGTACTTTAGCATTGGCCGTAGCGACCACAGGATTCGAAGAGCAATTAAATACCTGTACAAAAACCAGGAAGCCGACGGCTCGTGGTTCGGTAGGTGGGGTGTTAACTACATCTATGGTACCTGGCAGGTCTTAAGGGGCCTTGCCCGCATAGGTGAAAATATGCACACCGAACGAATCCAGCGCGCAGTTCAATGGCTGCACAGCGTGCAAAACGAAGACGGCGGCTGGGGAGAAACCTGCCAGAGTTATGAACCCGACAGCCCAAAGGCTTCGGGTCCAAGTACGCCATCCCAAACTGCATGGGCGTTGATGGGGCTCTTTAACGCCGGAGACCTGACGAGCGACTCGGTAAAGAGGGGCATTGACTATCTACTGAACAACCAGAACGAGGACGGTACCTGGCACGAGGAGTGGTTTACAGGTACAGGGTTCCCACGGGTGTTCTATTTGCGCTATCACTTTTATCGCCACTACTTCCCGTTATGGGCCCTGGCGCAGTATCACGAATTCTCCACGGGAGAAAAAGCACAGAACCCGCTTGCACCAGGTGCGGAAGCAAGCAGGTTTGCTAACCTGGAAGTCTAAGAGCGTCAGGAGCCAGCCGATCTGTTTAGTTCACGGTGTCCTGGTTGGCTTAGAATCTACCTCGGCAACGTGGTACCGCAAGGGTGCAGTGGATTGTGCCTAAGTACTCAAAGCGCCAATCCTTTCACTGCCTCTATTCAGCCCCGTATACAGCGCTCCCAGCCCAAACGGGAGATAACAGGCTTCTTTACGTACTCGCCAACAATGTCCCTGTCGGCAGCTCGTTGCCTGCTATGTGGCGCAAGCTTCGTTCTTAACGAGGGCGCATTGGACCGCAGAAAGTTGTATGATTGTAGTTGCCAAGCAATCTTAAACCCGCGACAACATCACATGTTGATGAAATCGCGGGTTTAATAGCGGATGTTGCTCACCGACTACTTTTTTGAGTTTGCGGCAGTGCCTTTCGCCCTGATGGATGTCATCTGATTCTCGCCTTGCATCATGCCCATTGCCGCGGCTTTTGCCTGCGGCGGCATGTTGGGGTTATTCTGATATGCTGCAGCCTGTTGATTCGCCTGTTGTTGCTGTGTAGCTTGGGTTACGTTGGATGCATGGTTGCAGCCCGCAAGCAAACCTGCAACAATAGTAGCTGTAGGGATTATAATTGCAGTCCGCTGCCTGTTGATCATGATTGTCCTCTTCCAGGTATCACCATTGGGACCGACACAATGCCCGTCGATCCCAATGAAACCCCAACCTACGCTTTAGTATGGATACCAGCCCTGGCTGGTCCATGTGGCAGCCTGACCAACATTAATGTAGACATTCTTATACCACTTGATGCCGAATAACGGCATCGCTTTTACATGGCCATCTCCAAACACCACGTTGGTCATTCCACTGTGTCGGTAGCGAGGCATCATGTTGCATCCATCCCACGAAGCATTGTTGTCTCCGCTGTAGTCGCAATCATGGTACTGACCCTTTGCCGGCAGATAGTTGGAGAGGTTGCTATTATCATGCTGTCCCTGGTTACCAGTACCCGTAGTCCATGCCCATTCCCACGCCTCAAAGTAGGGGTAGCCCCACGTTGCACCATTTCGCCCCTTCTCCGCAACAATAATCTTGTCTGCGGGTGCGTCTAGTACTGCATCGGAGTAGGTTGGGCTCGTACCGCCGTTAAAATCATCAGTAAATAGATCATGGTGCACGCCATAACCCATACTCTGCGTAGGATCAATGTTGTCCGGACATGTCCAAATACCCGACTGCCCCCAGGATTGCCCGTTGTTGTAATGCACACCGCTCTTGATGTACGGGTAAATGAGTGCGGGCCAAACCATCTGCATGATATTCGTGCTTCCACCACCATATTGCGACTGTGGGAAATACTCGTCATAGTCCTGCACATACATCATAATGCCGAGACCAATCTGCTTCTCATTAGAAACGCATGTAATAGCACGCGCCTTTTCCCGCGCCTGTGCAAAAACCGGGAACAAGATAGCAGCAAGTATAGCAATAATTGCGATTACTACGAGCAGCTCAATCAACGTGAAAGCGCCACGGCTTCTCATGGCAGTTTCCTCCAGGACTCACAGGTCCTTGTTGTTATGAATTAGCGAAAGTTTCGCTTGTGGATAATTGCCTGTTTCGTCTCTCAGGCAGAGAATCCGGTTACCAATTCTACCGGTAACCGGGTTTCGGTAGGAACAGACTCACCGTTGCACAGCGCTTCAACAAGCGATACCGCTGTTTGCGCCACTTGCTTCCAGGGAGCGCGCACTGCGGTCATAGGCATCTGATTCTCGGCAGGAGCAAATCCATCGAAGCCTGCAACCGCTAACTGCCCTGGCACATCAATTCCCCTGTTCCTGCAACTTTCGATCAGGAAGGCCGCACGGTCATCACACCAGCATATAACCGCCGTTGGTCGGGCCTGTACCTCGCGTTGCTCCCATTCATCAAGCCAATCCTCTAGGGCGCGCTGCCAGTGACCCGTAGCCCATGCGGAGAAAAGATCTGGTTCAGGCACTATCTCCAGCTTCATGTGCAAGTTCAATACCGTGCTGTGGATTCCACGAGCCCTGCGCACGTTGGACGACACCTGATGTGAGGGGCAGTAGTAGGCGATGTGCTGGTGATTTCTTTGATGCAGGTAGGTGGTGAGTTGCACCATCCCATCCTCATCCTCAACGGTCACTGCAGGAAGCGGCTCCAACACCGACTCGATAGTTACCACCGGTAAATCCCGCTGCCGTAGGAGTTCTGCAACAGGATCCCGCTGCCCAGCGAAAACAATGATACCGTCTACCCTTCTGTCAACCATACGGGCATAAAGCTGTTCACCATGCTGTTCACTGTGCTGCTGAAAGATAAGCAGCTCCCGCTCAATAGCGTTGCAGCCATCCATCAGTCCGCCAAACACATGGCGCATGAAGGGCTGCTCAACACTCATGTAAGGGTAACTGCTGTAGAAGCCAATTACGTTACTCCTGCGAGTGCGAAGCGACCTTGCAAGCGCATTTGGCCGGTAATTCATCATCCGCGCAACTTCCTCGACTCGTCTGCGGGTAGGTTCGGAAATTCGAGATTCCGCCGATTTACCGTTTACCACCGCCGAAACAGTCATGATGCTAACCCCTGCCCGTGCAGCCACATCCTTTAAGGTTGTTGTTCGTGATTCCGCCAATTGTTCCTTACCAGCCTTCCCGTGCATTAAGCTTTATGCACGCTCATTGTATCAACATACCACTGAATTGTCAATGCTTTAGATACAGCTCGCATAATATTTATTGTAATATGGCGTGATAAAGTTACTTAATCACTATATATTCTTGCGAAACATACTGTAATTTCGTGCAAATACGCCAGGTTTTGTTGCTTGCATGACACGATGACCACCCAGATGACGTTGTTACCCGCCATGCATAAACAAACCAGATACTTCATCGCATAAAAGATGGCAGTCTGTGGACACGGGTTTGTTACAACCGCGGTCACAACCGGTTAATCCTTCGTACATATATCAGGTGTGCTAGAATATATGAAATTACCGGCATATTGCGCGCCGGCTACCATAAAGACCAAGGAGAGACCGTATGGGCAAGTTGGCCCTGTTAGCGGCCCTGTCGGCACTGGCGATATGCGCGAATTCAGCCGAGGCTCAGGCACCCGGCGTTGCGACCCCAGCCCCCGCTACCCCGCAAAGCCAATCGATTTTAACTTTACCCGATAGTGCAGTCACCTATGCTTCCTGGGACAACACCTACCTTTATGTTGCAGCGGTAGTCAATAAGCCTACGTTGCATGGAGACAATACCTCCGCATTTTCCGACCCGCTGAAGGACGACTCGGTTGTTTTCACACTTCAGACCAGTGCTGCAAACCGGCCAGATAAGCCGAACGCCGATACTGTAGCGATTGCGGCTAGCGCCATGGGGGGTGTTCAGTTATACAAGGGCGACCACCTCACACCACTGTTCAATGGCATGTCGGCATTCAACCAGGCTATGGCAGACGTTCTGAAAATTGAGGACGCTAAAAAAAGGGAACAGGCAAGACTTGCACTGTTCAGTAAAATCATCAAATTTCAGGTGGTGCGCCATGGTGAGGAGAAAACAACCCACGCATTCATGCCAGGATATACTGTGGAGATCGCTATACCATGGGTCGATATCGGGATTGACCCAAAACCGGGCCTAAGACTGGGATATAACGTTTCAGTCCTTTCTAGGTCTGCGGACAGCCCAGCCGTAATGAGTTGGTCTAGTAAGGTACTCGACCAAAGTGAGGTGTTTGACCCGGCGGATTTCGGCACGCTTATCCTTGACACTTCTGCGCACAGGCCAACCGCAGATATGGCAGTAGCAACTGAAGCAGTCAAATTTGCTCCTGTTATTGATGGAATTATTGAGCCCGGAGAGTGGAGTGAACTCGCCAGCATACCGATAATCGTTCGCCCAGACGCAGCCGCGCAGTTGTCGCTCATCCGTACTCAGAACGCAAGGTCGAGGCAGCCGTTCACCGCAAAGCCTGCGCTCCCAGACGTAGCCTCAGTCGTACGCATGCTGCCCAATCTCAGTCGTCATTCTGCCCAGCCCGTGCCGCATGTTACCCTCGCTCTGTTCAACATGAGCTACCAGGCCGACGCCCACAAGTCTTTGCCAACATCCGGAGTTGATGACCACGGTGGATCTCTGCTTGCGCACCATCCCATTACCGGCACCGGCCCCTGGTTCTCTTACGCGAACCTGGACTGGGTAACAGCACAGCTCACTGAGGCCCATCAGGAAGGTATTGATGTGCTCTTGCCTGATTACGCATTGGGCAGGGCCGAACCGCATGTGTACGCAATAAGCGCTTTGGCAATGGCACTGAAGCGCCTTCACGCCAATTCGCTGGAATCACCGTCCATCGGGCTGTTCCTCGATATGCGTGACATTAGCCCTAGCGAATCCATCGGTCTAAACGAGCTCTACCACATCATTCATGACTACTATGCCAGTTTGCCGCCCTGGTCAAGATTTGAAATTCCACTTAGCTCTGCAAATGGCGGAGGCATGGCGTGTCCCGTATTTCTGGCCAACAGCAAAGCACTGCAGGGGCTTCCGAACGGCTGGCAGGTAACACTACGGGAGTGGTTTGCCAGAGATTTCCACCACACCGACCTCATCCTAATAGGAACGGACGACTTTGTTGGGGATAACGCGTTAGACGGCGACTTCAATCCTTCTATCATTCCAGGTACTGTGGCCCACACGGCTGGCACGTGGATCCATGTGCCTTCGGTATATGCTGGCTACGATCCTACACTGACGGGCGACGGATCAGTCACTCCACTTGTTCGCAGAGAACAGGGTGCTTACTATCAACACTCGTGGACCGAGGTACTAAGCCATTCACCTCAATGGGTTCTTATTCCCGGCTGGAATGAGTTTCAAACTGGTTCGGAGGCAGCACCTAGCCTCGAAGAGGGCTACAGTGTAAGCGACCTGACCCGCGAATTTTCGCGACAACTTCAGGGTGTAAGTCAACAAGGCGCAGTGATTCAGTTTGAGGACGCGCCTCGCTCAATGGTTGCGGGCGAAATTTGCAAAGTGAATATTCGTGCCGAGAATACCGGAGTAGCGCCATGGGGGGCACAACCGCCGGCAGTTGCAGCCGCATGGGCATACCGCTGGATACGCAATGGCGGTCAGGATCAGTTTGGGGCACCCACACCGGTAGACGGAATCGTTTTGCCCATGCACACGGCGACGGTAACCATCCCGATCGCTGCAATAGGATCCGACGGCAATCCACTACCTGCAGGTCAATACCAGCTTCAGGTAGGCCTTGCCACACTGCAAAGTACTGGCGCCGGTGCGGTATTTATGGATGGCAACCATGGCGGATCCACTGTCACAATTCCAGTGACCATCTCATCGCCAGTTACGTCCTCTTCGGTTCATGTCAGGCTAGTGAACGATTCGCTACCTGCGACCGTGGAGACAGGAAGCGTCTATCCAGTAAGTGTTCGACTACGAAACGATGGGAAATCTGCCTGGTCGCCAGGTGAAAGAATAAGTCTTGTTGTTGATCGCAGCAGCCGATCGACGGCCGATGACGCCACGACGGA
>JAJYCW010000162.1 GCA_021777995.1 bacterium | reverse complement strand
TGATCTGGGACCCGATATTGACTTGAGCACCAGTCTGCGCATCGACACTGCCAGTAGCTGTAATCGTTTCGGTTATGTCGCCGCGGGTAACGGGTGCGGTAATCATAGGCCCTGCGCTACTAACCGCCGGATGGGTTACATGCCAGGCAAAATATCCGACAACTACAACCCCCACCACCCCACCAGCGGTGATTAAGTTTCGATTCCGCCGCCTTGCCTTGCGGCGAATAGCAGCAGCTGCTGCCTGTGCCGATGCCATTACTGTGTCTCTCCTCTGATAATTGCGTGTGAAGCTGCCTATGGTTATACGAACACACTTGACAACTTTTACGAATAACTTAATTATGACAGCGAAAAAGCAGCGTAGTTATCTTAATTTAGATTACATTTTGTGGTACTGGCACTGGATTTCCGTCCAACAAAACTGTTGGAAAGTGATCGCCTTGCAATATTTCACCTCGTCCAACCTGGATGTGCTCTTCCACCAGGTGATGGCGATTCGGGTCGGGCTCATACCGCGTCCAACCGGGCATATAATGCACAGCAATTGCAGGTCGCCCAAGTTCGCTTCGGTTAGGGTAGGCTCCATGCCATGTTAGACAATGATGAAAAACGGCATGTCCCTTCTTTACCGTACAAGGGACTGGCCGAACGCTAATGCCAGCAGGCAGTTTGGTAAGGTCGGGCATTGGTTGCCATGTTTCAGGATCTGTGCCTATCGTGCCACCCTTATGGGGGCCCCATTTGTGACTACCCGGCACCATCCACATACACCCATTCTCTACCACGGCGTCTTCCAGTGCAACCCAGCAGCTTACTAGGTCGGCAGGTTCGATCACCGGCCAATAAGGATGATCCTGATGCCATAAGGTAGGCCCACCTACGCGAGGTGGTTTGTATTGAACCTGGTCATGCCACACACGCATCGTGTCGCAGCCGATTAATTGCGCCGTCATGCTGGTTATTTTGTTGTTAAAAAGGTGGGCGTAAAACAGTGGGTCCGCCTGCCATATGTTCACGATCTGGATGACGACATTCTCTTCGTCGCCTGTCATATTGCGCAGCGCATCTGCCTGGCCGTCTGCTTTACCCTCTATCACCGCATACAGACGCCCACACAACTCGTCGGCCTGCGAGTCTGTCATAACGCGCCCGCCATCAATAAATCCCGTCTCCCTAAACTCTGATATCTGATCCTGGGTAAACATATTAATCTCCTGATCGCCTGTTAGCGGTGAACTTGCAGCCTAAAATCGTTCGGCTGATGACGCACAAGACCCGCGCACTCTATTTGTAGACCTCGCAGCAAGAGTCCTGCCGAGTCCGCAAAATGGTTAAAAGTATTACTAACACAACGCAAACTCCGTGTTGGTCTGTATAGAGGGCAGCAACACTTTGTTCACAACATGGTATGAAAGCACGCACCAGTACCCCGGTCAGCCCACCTCGTTGCCTTCCTGTTGGTACCACGTAGGACGGCGGAGGAATCTTCGCGGACGTTCGGCTAAAAGTGATAATAAAACCCAGGAAAACAGAGTATTTTACCGCCGGTTGCTGCACGCTTGACACATCTCGCGTAGGGGTCTATAATATGCCCGTTAATTTGGCGGTGCAATTGCAGTAAATTGTAGGTACTTTGCGGTACTCTTTAAGCACCGTTTGCGGTGCATTACGAGTCGAATGTCTACCGGCGCGAGTGCATAGCAATCTGCAATCCTCCAGAGGCGAAGGGGTCTTCATAAATATGTCACTTTTCGCGACAAGTGTAAATGTGCATCGCGGTATTTTCCACCGATTTGGTGCGCTGGCTGCCTGCTCTGCAATGATGTTTACGGCGATGCCTCCATGCAGTGCGCAAGATTCTGCAGCTCCTAATACGCTGGCTGCCCCTATGGCTGTAACCTGGAAGTATACCGAGGTTGCCACCCCGTCTAATCCGGCGGGGCCAGTCTATGCCAATAACATGGTGTACTACTGCACTGGCAAGAAGGTCTATGCACTCGACGCACGTAGTGGGTCGAAGCGATGGAGCTACCCCGCTGGCAGTCAATTGAGCCAAGAAACCCTCGCGACGCCCACCGTAGCCGACGGTTCACTGTTTGTCCCTACAGGCGACGGGTTGTATGCGCTAAATGCAGAGACCGGTGAACTGAAGTACCCTGCCTTTAAGCTCATCAACGGCGGGGTTGTCTCCTCGCCGGCGGTAATCGGTTCCAATGTCTATTTTGCTGGCGCGAACGGCAAGATTTATGGCATTGATGCGCAAACTGGGCTGCCGCTGGCGGGTCAATGGGGCAAAGGATTTGATACCCAGGTAGGCCTCATGGGGAACCTCACTGAATATAAAGGTGATCTCTACTACATTACTAGCAATAACGTGCTGCACTGCGTCGATAGTGCCACAGCAACTGAACTGTGGCAGCACAGATTGGAAGGATCGGGTGATACCGCAACACCGGTGATTAAGAATGGCTTGATCTACATCACCGAAGGCCAGGTACTTGCGTGTTATCATGACACCGGCCAGATTGACTGGCAGATGATTACGCACTATACACTTACCTGTGATCCTGCTGTGGACACGAAGGGCGACGTTTACATCGCCACCTCGGCGCCAGCCGTTTACTGCATCGGCCCAGACCGAACGGTTCAGTGGAAAAAACCCGCACTCGTAGATTACCAAATCAATGCGGCACCAGTTGTTGCCGGTGACCTCGTTGTTGTAGGTTCCTCTGCTGGTGGAATATACGCATTCAACAAGTCTACCGGGAGTCTGGAATGGGACTTTTCAATAGCCCCAACATCCGTGGACTTTACGAAGGTGCCAACGTTCAACCAGGTGGTGGTTTCACCCGTAGCAGCCGATGGTCAGCTATTTGTTGTGACAGATGACGGGTCTCTCACCACATTCAGCCACGAGGCACAGGATACGATACCGCCCACAATAACTCCGCTGGAGCCTTTGGCCGGAGAATACTGCAACGGACAGCCGCCATTCACATTCAAGGCCAAGATCTCTGATCAGGGCAGCGGTCTCGATCCTGCTAGCATCACGCTTACGATAGACGGAAAATCCATCCCCCATGCGTCCGATGCTCTTGCCGCGACGAAAATCTCAGGCTTTACCTTCAAAAAGGATACTGGCATTCTTGAGTTCATCCTTCAGGAGACGAGCACGGGTGTATCTACAGCACTTCCGGATGGCCATCACACGGTAGTGGTGACTGCTAAGGACTGGTTTGGCAACGTCAACACCAGAACCTGGATGTTCACCACGGGTGACGCATTCCCGAGTGAGTCCGATGCGGCTGCTCTTGCCAATGGACGCCGGGGAGCAAGGTTTGGCAATTTCGGTGGTCCGGGAATGGGTGGTGGTTTTGGAAGAGGTGGCTTCAAAGGTGCAGGCGGCGGCGGTGGCGATTAATCAGGATCAATCGTCGCTTATCCGACTGGCGAACGCCCAGTTATCACCCCGTATTGCATTAAGGTTGCTGCGCTGCTTTTCAGCGCAGCTTCCTTTTCTTTTCACCGCACCAAACGAAGCCTTTTTGCAGGTAGAAGGCCTTAGCTTAAGGCACCTGGAAAAGCTGCGTGATCCCTCCAATGTACCTACCAGGGAACAACTGCGCTGGTGCGAAGCGCCTGGGTCGCGCATTATCACCGCAGAAGATTCTGAATACCCTGCGGGTCTAAACGATCTCGTTGATCCACCAGCCATGCTCTTTATTAACGGAAATCTGGAAGAACGCGACCGATTTGCAGTTGCAATTGTCGGCTCAAGGCACGCCACGCCATATGGTAAAGCGGTAGCGGAGCAGTTCGCTACGGGACTTAGCAGGGCAGGATTAACGGTAGTAAGTGGCGGTGCACGTGGAATAGATACCGCCGTTCACAGAAGCACTGTCCACAGTGGCGGCAGGGCGGTCGCAATTCTTGGCTGTGGGCCCGACGTTGCCTACCCTCCTGAAAACGCATCGCTGTTTCAGGAGATTGCCAGTCAGGGGGCTGTCATTTCCGAATACCCGCCAGGTGCCCAGCCAGACGCATGGCATTTCCCAGCTCGTAACCGTATCATTAGCGGTCTTTCACAGGTTACCGTGGTCGTTGAGGCTTCTGATTCCAGTGGCGCACTTATCACTGCCAGAACGGCAATTGAACAGGGCAGAGCAGTGCTGGCTGTACCCGGAAATATTGACAGGCCAGCAAGCGAAGGTTGCAACGCGCTCATTCGGGAAGGCATTTCTCCCGCGCTTGGGGTAGAGGATATTCTGCAGGCAATGGGCGCCGGTAATCTAAGTGCAGCGCCCTCACAAGGCGTGTTCAACCTGGACATTGACAGCGGCACCGATTCAGTTATCATAACGCCTAAAGACGTCACGCCAGTCCAGGAGGCATTACTGCGGCAGCTTGATCTAAGTCCGCGTCACGTAGACTCGATTGCAAGTTCGTGCAGCATCCCGATTGCAACAGTCTCCGTTGAACTGACCATGCTTGAAATGAAAGGCCTGGCAAAACGACTGCCCGGAAACCATTTTGTGCGTGCAGGCCTTGATCGACGATAGTTACACTATGAATGGTCGCTAAATGGTTCCGGGTGTAGATGCTTCTGCTGAAGGAATCGGCACCGTATCATTGCCCTCTGTTTGCAACGCAGCATTTTGAACGTACGTACGTTCCGCCGCTATTACAGAGTGCAAAGCCGTAAGCGCTACTTCAATTTGATCAGGCTCCGGCTCACGAGTAGTAAGATACTGAGTTGCCATTCCTGGAGCAAATACGGCGGCCACTAACAGGTTACGCCGATATTTACCCGCGGCCTTGATGGCCTCGTAGGCAATGCCAGCGACAACCGGAATTACGGATATCTGTAATGCAATCCGCAACAACAAGGATTGTGGTCTCGGCAATACGGTGATTAATATGAGATCGAGCATCAACACAATAAAAATGAAACTCGTACCACACCTGGGATGAATCCTGCTCGCCTTTGTTGCATCCTCAAGGGAAAGCGGCATGCCCGCCTCCAGTGTGTTTATTGCCTTGTGCTCGGCGCCGTGATACATAAATACACGGTGAATTTGGTCCATGCGGGACACCAGTAGAATGTAGCCAAAGAACATTACCATTCGGATGACACCGTCACTCAGGTTTAGCAAGTGAGGATCATTTTTACCGGGTAACAGGCCCTGCGCGACAGCAATTGTAGTGATGACAGTTGGAAGAACCTTAAAGATCAAAAGGCCAAGAACCAAGCTCAACACGACCGTGCCACCCACGGCAATGTCTTTCAACTGGCTTGAAGTGGTACGATTTTGCTCGTTGCTCAGCGATTTATCATCTAACTGTAATCGCGACGCAAAATTGAGAGCACGTGCACCTAAAACCATAGCATCGAGGAGTGCTAACGTACCACGCGCAAAAGGCCAGTTAAGCCATCCAAGGTATCGCATCATCGAACTGTCGATGCGTTCGGTGCGGGTGACAATTTTCCCGTCAGGTGTACGGCATGCGACGCTCACACAGTGCGCGCTCCGCATCATTACACCCTCAATTACCGCCTGGCCGCCAAATTGCTGAATGTTAAGGTCGTCGCCACTCGTTCCGATTTCGGTACTCGACATGAGCTTCACACCCCTGATCTTGTGTGCGCAGTTCTGTTCTAATGATAATGGCGCATTCAGCAGTTCACTGTAATGCGCCATCCATAACAAACTACGGTTATTAAGATTACTACGACGAAAACTATGACTTCATCTTGTACTTTTGCAGGAACTTTTCGACTCGGCCCTCGGTGTCGATAATCTTCTGCTTACCTGTGTAAAGTGGATGACATGCAGAACAGATCTCTGTTCTGATATTTTCTCGCGTAGACTTGGTCGTGAAAGTGTTACCACACTGACAAACAACGGTCGTCTCTTTATATTCTGGGTGAATAGATGGTTTCATCTGCGTAACCTTTCAATGGGCCGAAACAGAGTGCCTATGTATTATACGTGCAGATTAGCTAGAAATGTCATTTTAGAGCGAACTCACTAATCTATTAAACTCATTATACCCTATATGCCTTAATGACGGGGATGCGATGAATAGTGTAACATGGTCGGTTGTCCCTCCACTCTCATCGCCGGTTCCATCTGATAAATTCCCGAACGACCACCTTGATTCCCCTGCCGATTTTTGGTATACTTGAGTCGCGTGCGCGCTGGGTCTTTAAGGCGGAGTAGCTCAGTTGGTTAGAGCATACGGTTCATACCCGTAGTGTCGAGGGTTCGAGTCCCCCCTCCGCTATTTTCCATTTATGTGTGTACCCCTAACTTCCTTTCAACGCTGAGATTGCCAATCTACTCAGTTCACGACTTCAATGCCGTCTCCACTTGGTTTCGTACAAAAGCCTCCTCACGGTTCCATCCCATGCTGCCCTGCAATTTCGGTATGGGCATATTTTCATCCTTCAGCATAACAGTTCGGAGCTGGATGCTGGTGACGCAGCCTAACGTGAAATTCAGGCACAATGCAAGCGCTGCTTTAATTTTGATTTAATGCTATGGCGTGGAGGTATCCTTCGATATATGCCTAACTCTATCGTAGATCACTAATTTGGGAGCCAGCGCCAATGAATATCACACCTATTATTTCACCTGAGCAGCGTGAGACTTTTATCACAATGGGGTTTGTGCACG
>JAJYCW010000161.1 GCA_021777995.1 bacterium | reverse complement strand
AGGTTGGAACACCCATAGACCAGGAGGTTGCGGGCTGCACAAGGCCGTACTGCTTTTTCGCAATAGCAAGAGCCTGTTGTCCTAATAAATTAAGAACAGCAAGCCGTTTACCGTAAAGGTTAAGGTAGACCGGCGCTTCCGCACTCGCCATGACGTCGGATCCCATCTCCTTGATTTGCAGCGAGCGAATACCTGGTATAGAGTGCATGGCCTCCGCCTGCACCGCATCCAGCACCTGCCAGATACTCGCCTTTCGTTGGCTCTTGTCGCTGAGCGTGATCATCATGGAAGCGCCATTGGCCTGTGGCATCTGAAATCCTGTTATGTCTGGATTCCAGGTTTCAAACATATTCTCCCCCCCTATTTCAATCGAAGCCCGTTCAATTTCATGGTGTTTCAGCATGATGCGCTCCAGCTGTTGCACTGCCTGCTCCGTACGTTGAAATGAGGTACCAGGCTGCATCTGCAGAACGCCAGAAGCCTGCCCCACATCTGCAAGGGGCATCATTTCGCTGCCGATAAAGTGGTATACAGTGGCGCCGACAATGATGGTGACACCGGCGAGAGCGATCGTCCAGGCCCGGTGCCCCAGTACATGGCCGATAGTGCGTTGGTACCTTGCCTCTAGCCACTGCAGAAACTTCTGAAAGGGATCAATGGCGATGTACAATACGGCGAGCAGTAGGTTTTTTCGGTCGGACGCCCGTGCCTCCTCTGGTCGCAGCAGCTTTGCACAGAGCAAGGCAGTAAGGGTAAAGGAGACAAGCATCGACGCCAAAAGCCCGAAGATCAAGGGCCACACCAGCTCCTGAAACATGAGTTGTGTAATTCCACCGCTTACCAGGAGCGGTGTTAATGCTATGACAAGCATCAACGTGGAGGCTATAACCGCAACGCGCACCTCGGCGATACCGTCGATGGTGGCGTCGCGCGCGCTCTTACCCATGCGAAGGTGGCGCTCAACGCTATGGATGTCAATGATCGTATCGTCAACCAACCGCCCAATACAGAGCAGCAAGCCGATGAGCGTACCGCTGTTAAACGTCATGTGAAAGGGAACCAGCATGAGCACCGCAATCGCTAATGATGTGGGCAGGGTTATCATAGCAATGAGCGTACCGCGCCACTCGCCCAGGAACAGCACAACAACCAGTGCAGTTAGGATAACGGCTGTAAACAGCTCCTCCCAAACGTTGTGAAAAAGAATCCCCACAAAGTGTGCATTGTTGTAGGCTTGTTGAAACCGGATTCCCGGATACTCCCTCTGCAATTCACCAGTGATGGCAAGCACCTTGGGCAGCAGACTGTAGGAACTTGCGGATGGATCCTGGATGACGGAAACCTCCACGGCGGGAACGATTCGCCCATCTGTTCCTTGTTTATGCTCCAGGTAGTTGTATGCACTTCGCCGTTCCCAGCTGGAATCGACAACGCGCGCGACGTCGCCAATGGTGACAGTACGTGGGAATTGCTGAAAAGACAGCGGCGTAGTGGGCGCTATGGAACCACCGGAGGCAACTGGCACCGAGCCACCTGCACTGCCGCCCATACCACCACTTGAGGACGTATCACCGCTTTGCGCCGACTGTACAACTCCGCCAGTAGCAGCTACAATAGGGTATGCCGCAATGTCAGCTGCGCTCTGTGCAGGCGTGCCGACTTCCACAATCCCTTCGTGGTTCGTACCGGTAACTACGCCGCCCGGTTTGCTCACATTGTATCTGTCCACTGCATTGCGAACGTCGAGCAGCGAAAGACCGTAGGATGCAAGCTTGTTACGGTTCACGATAATCTGCATCTGGCGCCGATAGCCACCAAAAATTACCGCAGATGTTACTTGTGGTAGCCTCTTCAACCGATCCACCACTGTGTTGTCCGCAAACTGCCGCAACGATTGCGGTGTCCATCCCTTTGAAGGATCGCCCGTAAGCGCCAATGATACAACTGGCAAATTCAGCGAATCGACTGGCAGTATGAATGAAGGCTTGAGATTCGCACCGGTATTGGGCAGGTTTGCCTGCGCAACGTTCAGCAATGACTGAATGTTGAGGATCGCGTCATGGATGTTTTGTCCGTAGTTAAACTCAAGCGTTACAACAGACAGCCCCTCCTGCGAAGTACTCCTGATGTAGTGCAGGTTTTTTATGTTGATGAGCTGCTCTTCAATTGGTTTGCTGACGTACGTCTCCATATCGTGAGGCGATAATCCAGGCATCATGGTGACTACCGCAACCATCGGGCTCTGAACATACGGAGCAAAACGACGAGGTATCACGTTCCCCACTGCATAGGCGGAGGACATTAATACAGCGACGTAGAAGGCAATGATGATCTGCGGGTGGTCAATCGACCAGCGATGAATCATGTGCAGCGGATTGTTTTGGGGGTTATGGTGGGTAGGGCTGTTCATTATTACATGCCCCCCATCTCAGCCATGCCCTTCATACCAGGCATCGACGCTGCGTGTTCATGAGTTTCACGTGCCGAGCCCTGTGTTGTAACCGCTGACGGATCCGGCAGGGTAAGAGGTGCACCATTGGCCCACGGGGTGCGTACCACTGGCATGCCCTCTTGCAGACCCTGTAATCCCTCCACGATGACGCGTTGTCCGCTCTGGAGACCCCCTGTTACAGCCACCTTATCCCCAACCATAGGGCCGGTAGAAACGCGTATCATGTGCGCGGTTCCCGTTGTCGTCATCACCCACACGGCAGCCACAGTACGGTTCGATGAAACGAAGGTGTTTTGCACAGGAATCTGTACGATAGCATGCTGCGGCACCAAAACCGCCTGAAGCCTTGGCCCAGTCGTCAATTTCATCGTGACATACTGCCCGGGCACAAGTTTGGTGTGCTGATTATTTACCACGGCTTCAATCGTTGCTGTTCTACTCGCTGGATCGGCAAAGGGGAAGATGGAGGTCACTAACGCATGGATAGCTGTACCGTTACCATCGGCATCGATCTCTACCGGAGAGCCCACATGTACCTGCCCAAGGTCTTCTGATGGTAATTGCGCTTGCACCCGAACCTTGTCTATTTCGGCAATTTGTAGAATAGGCTGCCCCGGCTGTACCAGCATGCCGGGCGCAGCCAGTCTCTGCAAAACCGCACCATCGATATTCGCGGTGATTCGTGTGTAACCAGATACAGCTGCCGCAGCACTCTCTTCTGCTTGGGCCATGCTCACAGCTGCTTCTTTGTGAATAATTTCGTGCTGCATAGTACTGGCGCCGTCCTGCACAGCTTGCAGATTTGCCGAGGCCTGCTTTAACTCGGCTCTCAGGGTTGTGACATTCTGTCTAGCCTGCGCTGCATTGGCCTGAGCAGCCTCCACCATAGCGGTCGCCTGCTGTACTGTAGCACCTTGCTGAATCGCTTTTGCAGAGTCGGCTTGGGCAGCCGCCTCATCCTTTTGAAACTCCTGAAGCGATATCGAGCCACCTTTGAGTAGCACCTTATCGCGCGCTAGAAGCGCACTGCTATACCTTTGCTGCGCCTTTGCCGCGGCAAGATCTGCATTCGCCACCAGTACCTGTTGGCGAGCAGCGGCAACCTGGGCGAGACTGCCGTTTAGGGCTAACCTGGCACCTGCCAGCTGGCTAGCCGCCGCGTCGGTACCCGCCTGGGCCTGCACCACCTGTTGATTGGCCTGATGCAAGCTAAGCTTCGCGATCATAACGTCGTGAAGCGCCATCTGCACGGCAGCGGTCTTGCCTTGCAGGTCTGCCGAGAATTCACGGTCGCCCAAGGCTGCTACCAACTGTCCGGGCACCACCTGCTGCCCAGGATAAACGGGAAGCGAGACAATGGTACCGGGGACTCGCGCGCTTATCGTCTGATCAGTGAAGGGTACCACCGTTGCGCTGAGCCTCTGGCTGCCAGTTACCGCCGCAAAGCTGGCTGTTTCTACGGCAACCGGAGCCTGCCCCACCGGCATGGTGCTGCTCGACATATCCATGGACTGGGCATCCAGTACCGACATATGGCCAGGCTGTTCAAACTTGTTCACAGTCCACCGAGAGGCAAACAGTGCGGCCATTAGCAGTAGACCAGCCGGAATAGCACGGGCAGCGCTGCTTCCGAGTCGAGTTCGTCGAAGACCGATCACCAGCACGGCGGTAACCACCACGCATGCGATCGCGATCGACCAGGGGAATCCGGGGTTACCCTGTGTCGTGGCGGCGGCAAGTAAGGCAGCAGATGGCAGATTACCGGCAGTTGATCTGCCCGTAATTAGCCTGACATTGGCCGTGGCGTCGCCGAGCGGCCCTACAATTCGCACTTTGGCATTGTAAAGGCCGGCCATACCAAACGTTGCAGGGGCAATATAGAGCCCAGGAGTGTGTCGAACCGGGTACGCGGGCTCAAACTGCTCGCCCATCGGCATACCGGGCATCTGCGCGCGGGCTGTAATGGTAAGGCCGGTATCTGGTTTGCCATCCAAACGGGTGATATAAATCTTGAGCGAAGCCGGGCCGGTAGGAACCACAACAGGGTTCGTGGCTACGCTGACCTTGTAGGGGCCGGTAATGATGCCCTGAGCCTGAGATTGGGTCAGCGAAAGGGTCACAAGTCCCATCGCTGCCACAGCGCTAACAAGGCAAATAATAGGTGCTCTTTTCAGGTTTTCCATGGTCATTCCCAATGTGGCGCGGAACAAATACGGCCCGCACGCCACGTTCACGATGCAGTAATGCACGGAGTTAGGGCAACTGAGGCGACAACCTGCGACAAATCAGGAGCAGGTCGTCAGTTCAGTTGTATTGACCAGGAGGAGCACGAGATGGGGGTGGGCGTAGGGTTCTGCAGGAGATAACAGCCAGCAGAAACGATGTGTGGTGCAATGAAGCAGCGGTTTCTACAGGCAAAGAAAACGTATAAACCAATGGCGGAGTGCACGCAAATTGCACCCACGATGGAAGGTTTGCAGCGGCAGTACGGGGCACGCGCAGGATGCAGCGCGAGGACCCGCAGGCCTGAGCCGCAATGCCACGACGGCTCACAGATTGCGGCTGTGACATCTGCATTGGGCAGGTGCCCATTATGGCACGACTGCAGCATGGCATCCTGCACGGTATCCTGGTGGTTTTTGTTGCCATGGGTGCACGGTTGGGAACCATGCTGCACGAAACTGGACAACTTTCCCCTGTAATGCAGTGCCACGACGCTCTGGCAGGCAGTGCAAAAAGGACGTTTGCCAACACCAGGACGTAAGTTATAAATTTGTAGCCCAAAGTGTGTCGTCGCACGATTTTACGCCTGCCCAACGGTAAAAATGGAAGTCTTACAGTACATTATATGCCTAAACAGGGTAGTCCACATCCGCGCAATGGGGGATGTACGCTTCACTACGGGTGCCAGAACCATTTCACTACAGCAGCTGCAGGCCCACGGATACCCAAGGATTTAAAACACGCGTTCCTACGTCGGCGTTCCTCGCTCATGAGTGGGCGGACCGTAGATTCTTGGTTCGTGAATAGAATGAACTTCCGGCAGGCGTTATCTCCACGTAGTCCGACAGGTTACCAGAGTCCGGATGATCTTCAAATTTAGCAATAAAATCCTCCACACCCCGTAGCGGTGGTTTGAACTGAATAAACCCAAGGTCCTCTAAGGTGGTAAGTTCATGCGGCATAGCAGGGCTCACGTAGAAGCTTCCAAAGCCGCCTGGTTCCGAGAGCTTTTGCAGATATGTCAACAGCTTGGTGCTCATGGTCATCAGGTAGAGCTGATCCATCCGCTTATCTATTCTTTGGGTTTCCGAGTTTACGTGCTGGTGAATGCGTTTGGTTTCTTGATTAACTTTCTGTTCCAGCAGATCCACCTTTGCACCGAACAACTCTACATGAGAAACGTACGGAGCTATGAATGGCACGAGCCACGGAGTAACTGCTATAAGCAGAATGAGGAGGCTTGTTTGATCAAGGTACTTTGGAAACACCATATGCGCCAGGGCAACAAGTGTAATGACAAACGATACAGTCAGCTTTTGACGCAGAACGGCGGAGCGCGCTGCACTATCGACGGGTGGTGCAGGTTTGTTGTTGACTTCAGGCATCGCGATTGCTCCCTCCTATTGCAACACACTCAGTGATTTATAGCGATCACAGGCATTGCAATCAACACTAACATGAGGTTAGACACCGGCATACCGATTGCTTTGCAAACAGGACAGCAACGCGTCCCAAGTAAAATAACACCCGATTGCCCCTATTTTAGCAAATTATTTGTCGTAATAAATACACCGTCAAAAATACAGCACAAACCCCGACTACTTGTTAAAGCTAATTATCCTGCCATACGTTTGAAAGTACTACCCTGAGCGGCGTACGCCCATAAAAACCAATCAATGCGCTTACCCAAGAGCTAGTAAGCGATATGCTACACTATGCCATTATCTCTGTTTACCCGATAGTCAGGGCACCACACGTTAATGCAGATAGTCTATAAGATCAACGAACCCATTTCCGGTGAATGCGCAGCAGACCTGTTCAACAGGTCTGGCATTCGGCGCCCCACCAACGATGTGGCGCGAATTGATGCCATGTTCAAGAACGCCGACATCACGATTTCCGCATGGGATGATTTGAGGCTCGTGGGCGTTGCACGAGCCCTTACGGACTATCGCTACAGCTGTTATCTTTCCGATCTTGCTGTCGATAGCGAGTATCAGAAGCAGGGCATCGGGAGCGAACTCGTTAGCCGGT
>JAJYCW010000044.1 GCA_021777995.1 bacterium | reverse complement strand
TGCGATAGACCCGGGGGTGAGGTCATTCACCGTGAGCAGCGCCAACAAGCTGTTGAACGTGCGCACTCTGCACCCCTCGCGCCCAGAACCTCACCCCATGACCTCCGGTCATTCCCCTCTCCCTCCCAGTCGCTAGCGCTCCTTCGGGAGAGGGGCACAATGCCGCGACCTCGCTTACTATTTGCCCACAACAAACCCCTCTGCACCCCTCGCTCAACGAGCAAAGCGAGTGCCCGGGAGAGGGGTCGGTGCGGAGCACCGGGGGTGAGGTCACGCCACGTGAGCAGCGCCAACAAGCTGTTGAACCAGAGCGCACTCCGCACCCCTCGCTCGCAGAACCTCACCCCATGACCTGTGGTCATTCCCCTCTCCCTCCCGGTCGCTAGCGCTCCTTCGGGAGAGGGGCACAATGCAGCAACCTCGCTTACAGCACCTCACCCCATGACCTCCGGTCATTCCCCTCTCCCTCCCAGTCGCTACCGCTCCTTCGGGAGAGGGGCACAATGCAGCAACGACGCTTACTTTTCGCCCACAACAAACCCCTCTACACCCCTCGCTCAACGAGCAAAGCGAGTGCCCGGGAGAGGGGTGGGCGCGCAGCGCCGGGGGTGAGGTCATTCACCGTAAGCAGCACCGGTAAGCTGATGAACCTGCGCACTCTGCACCCCTCGCTCAACGAGCGTAGCGAGTGCCCGGGAGAGGGGTGGGCGCGACAGCGACCGGGGTGAGGTAACTCACCGTAAGTAGCACCAACAAGTCCCTTTGCTACCCCTCGCGCCCGGAACCTCACCCCATGACCTCCGGCCATTCCCCTCTCCCTCCCAGTCGCTAGCGCTCCTTCGGGAGAGGGGCGCAATGCCGCAACCTCGCTTACTATTCGCCCACGACAAACCCCTCTGCACCCCTCGCTCAACGAGCGCAGCGAGTGCCCGGGAGAGGGGTCGGTGCGCAGCACCGGGGGTGAGGTCACGCCACGTGAGCACCGCCAACAAGCTGTTGAACCTAAACGCACTCTGCACCCGCCTTCAGCCAGCCACGGCATCAGGTTCACAAATCACAGCCTGTCGCGAAGCACGTGCCCCTTCATGGTTGGCAATATGCCCTCAGTCGCCTACCTTGATACAGACCATAAGAGCGTCAATACCATCATCACGAAGCATCGGAAAGTTCGCACAGATTAGCCCAGGGTGCTCGGTAGCGGCCACATTAAACCTTCCAATGCCACCATCAAAGGGCGCTTCCATATTCCGGGGCATGGTGTTGTCTGCAAGTATAACGCCACCATTCCTCACCAGTGGATAAACTTCATTAAGGTAGACCGGGTAGTTATCCTTGTCGGCGTCAATGAAAGCCATGTCAAATTGCGGCTCTCCTGCTGCTTTCATAGCCGCGATGCTGTCCAGGGCGGCCCCCACACGCACTTCCACCTTGGAGGCGAACCCAGCGCGCTCTAGATTTTTCCTGGCCGTCGCCGCGTGGTGCTCGTCAAGCTCCAGGGAGATAATTATGCCGTCGTGAGGTAAACCCCGCGCTATGCATGTTGCGCTATAACCGCCTAGTGTGCCCAGTTCAAGAACACGCTTGGCGCCGCTAAGCGCGGTGAGAACCTGTAGAGCCCGTCCTTCGGCGGCAGAAACAGCGATTGAAGGCAGTTTTGCGCGCGACATTTCCGCACGTGTTTCGCGTAATACGTCGTCCTCACGCCCAAACTGTTCATCCAAATAACGATCAATCCTGGCGAGTTGTTTCTGATCCATAATTTTGTAGCTTACTCCCTTCCCCTATTCTTTGTCTGTATCACTATTCGCCACCGGCGGGCCTTGTACCTGCGTAATGACGGTTCGAACGTTGGCCTTGCACTGCTCTATTACCTGCCGTAGCGCCTTTAAGCCGGTAGCATCGTCGTTCGCCGTCAGCAGGTCGACCCCAAACCATAGTGTCCGCAGGAGATCCTGTGTTTCATGTTTTAAGAACGTGGTTTCGGTGCCACAGGCACCAGACACGTGGGGCCTGACGAACTGACTCCAGAACAGCGCAATTTCAGCCGCGTGGTTAGTCAGTTCCTGCCTTCCATCATCCGTAAGCTGATAAACTTTGCGGGAATCCTCCTGAATAGCCGTTACAAGCCCCATATCCTCTAGATGCTGAAGCGTTGGGTAGACCGTTCCAGGGCTTGGAACATACGCCCCAGCGGAGCGCTCCTGCAGCAATCTGATAATCTCGTACCCATGAAGCGGGCCATCCTTTAATACGTCAAGCAGGATGTATCGCGCTTCCCCACGCCGCGCCCGGCCGCGATGCCCTCCAGGTAATGCGTTTCCCCATTCGCTATCAACATCCCTGTCGTGCGGATGGCCAGGTGTCGGTCCGCCGGCCGAGCGGCCATGACCGTGCGAACGGTTTCCGGATCGACCGAACGGATGGTGATGGCGATGATGCCATTTGTCTTCTTGAATCATAGATCGTCTCCATTTTATAAACTATTCCGATATATCGGAATACATCATAATAACACTTTATTCAGAATATGTCAAATTGCCCAATGACTATTTTCTAAACTGTCAAACAAAATGTGCAGGATTCATTGAAGGGTGAGTAGCATTTATACGCAACGATTGCCCTTAATGCCTGCTGGGGCCAAGACTGAATAAAGGATGGAAGTTATCTTGCGCATTCTTATGTTAAGCTGGGAATATCCTCCGCGCATAGTAGGCGGAATTGCCCGCCATGTAGAGGAACTGGCCTGGGAACTAGCCGCAAAAAAGGATGTGGAAGTACATGTAGTTACATGTCACCATGACGGCGCGCCGGCAGAAGAAATCGTACGCGGTGTCCACATTCACCGTGTTGTACCGTACCCTGCGGATGGTGGTTACAACGATTTCGTACATTGGGTTCATCAACTGAATGCAGCTATGCGCGACCGAGCTGACGAATTGCTGCAGAGCTGGCTTGCACCTGCTTCATCTGCCTCCAAAAAGTTGAAGGATCCCAAGAAACTTTCCCAGAAGAACGCAATTGTATTGCATGCTCATGACTGGCTGGCACATTTCTGCGCGGAAGAGCTAAAACACCGATTTAAGCTGCCTCTGGTTGCTACTATTCACGCCACGGAATTCGGCAGGAACAATGGCATCCATTCCGAAATCTCAAGGTACATTGACCATATCGAACGCCGTCTGATTACGGAAGCTTGGCGTGTTATTGTCTGCTCGGCATTCATGCGTGGTGAGGTGGAGTACGCATTGCAAACACCAGGCGACAAGATAGATATTATTTACAACGGGGTTAACTGGCATAAGTTTGACTTTGATTTCCCTTCGGATGAGGCCGCTGCCTTTCGCCAGCAGTTTGCAAGCCCGCATGAAAAGATCATCATGTTTGTAGGCCGCGGCGTGCGCGAGAAGGGTTGCCAGGTTCTTATAGACGCACTTCCCCGAGTCCGCTCGGTCTATCCCAATTGCAAGCTGGTGATTGCCGGCGGTGGGTATCGCCTGCATCTTATGGATCAGGCACATGCCTTGGGGGTGTGGGATCAGGTCTACTTCACAGGTTTTATGCCCGATGAGACGCTTCTCCGCCTGTATCGCGTCGCCGATGTCGCCTGCTTTCCTAGCCTTTATGAACCATTCGGAATTGTCGCGCTTGAAGCGATGGCGGCACGCTGCCCCGTAGTGGTATCCGATGCGGGAGGACTAAAGGAAGTCGTGGAGCACGGGGTCACTGGACTGCAGACATGGCTCAACAACCCCGACAGCCTCTCATGGGGATTACTGCATATGATCCTCAATCCTCAGCAGGCGCACGAGATGGCAGATGCAGCATTCAAGCGGGTTGAATCCACCTTCAACTGGGCCCTTATCGCTTCACAGACATTGGAAGTCTACGAGAGGGTTTGGAACGAATACCGACACAGCGACTGGTAAGGAGAGTACATCGTTGACAGGCAAACCAACAGCATATCGATTTAAGAATATGCGCAAGACTGCAATTGTGGCTACAGCATGGACTGGTGCAATCGCAGCACTGGGCTTGAGCGCTCATTCATTGCGAGCAGACCATGCATTGAGGTGCGAAAGGTGCATGGCAGAGGATGCATATTTTCTTCAGCAGGCACCGGTTGGCGATCGTTTTGACCTTTCAAAAGTTAATCTTAGCTACATGACGCAGGGCTACGGCTCCCCCCATGTTAATGAGAGCGTTGACGGTCATCCGCTTACCATTGCTAAGACCGTTTATGCCACGGGGGTTGGTACCCATGCCGTTTCCACCCTCATGATTAACCTGAACAAAACGGTATCAAGTTTCCACGCACTCGTTGGTGTGGACGACGAAACCAACGGCAAAGGCGCAGTAGTTTTCCAGGTTTGGGCAGATGGTCACCTAAAGTACACCTCGGGCGTCATGCGCGCAGGAGACCCGGCAAAACCCGTTGACGTAGACCTTACGGGCGTAAAATCGGTGGCGCTGCTGGTGAATGCGGGTGCTGCAGGCATTGATTTTGATCACGCGGACTGGGCAGACGCCTACTTCACTCTTACCCCTAACCACGATGGACTTCCGCAGGCTGCGTCAGTTCCAGTGGAACCTCCTCGAATGGTGGTTCCACCAATAAACCCATTACCAGAAATTCATGGGGCGCCCATAGTTGGTGCAACACCACACTATCCATTTCTCTTCCGCGTACCAGCTACCGGAATCGGCCCGCTCCATTACCACGCCAAAGGACTGCCAGCAGGCCTCAAGATCAATAGCAGCACGGGGATTATTTCGGGCAGTCTTCCCCACAATGGCAGGTGGGATGTAACTCTCCTTGTAAACGGGAAACGCGGCCATACCCAGCGCCGACTGGTTATCGTAGGTGGCAGGCACAAACTTGCCCTGACGCCGCCAATGGGCTGGAACTCGTGGAACGTATGGGCGGGGGCAGTAGATCAACAAAAAATGCTCGCTTCCGCTCAGGCGATGATTTCAAGCGGCCTCGCCGCACACGGGTATCAATACGTCAACATCGACGACACCTGGGAAGGTCCACGCAACAAAGCAGGCTTTATCACTACCAATCATAAATTCCCAAATATGAAGCAGCTTGGTGACGACATCCATCAACTCGGTCTCAAGTTCGGAATATACTCATCACCGGGACCAACTACCTGTGCAGGCTATCCCGCCAGCTATCGCCATGAGCTGCAGGATGCCGAATCCTATGCTAGCTGGGGGGTGGACTACCTCAAGTACGACTGGTGTTCGTACCAGGGAGTTGCGGTGGGAACGGGAACCGAGTACTACGCCCTACCCTACTGGATTATGCGCAAATCACTGGACTCCGTAAATCGCGATATCCTGTTCAGCTTCTGTCAGTATGGTATGGGTGATGTATGGAAATGGGGCGCACGAGCCGGTGGAAACTGCTGGCGTACCACGGGTGATATCAATGACAGTTGGGGCAGCCTCATCGGCATCATCAACGCCCAGGCACCTATTGGCCAGTACAACGGCCCAGGCCACTGGAATGACCCTGATATGCTAGTCGTGGGCGACGTGGGCTGGGGACACCCGCACCCATCCCACCTTACGCCAAATGAGCAACTGACGCATATTAGCATGTGGTGCATGTTTTCAGCCCCCCTGCTTGTGGGCTGCGATATGACAAACCTTAGTCCGTTTACCAAGGCAATCTTGACCAACGACGAGGTTCTTGCTATTGACCAGGACCCCATGGGAAAAACCGCCAAGAGGGTAGTCTACAATCCACAGGAACAGGTATGGGTGCGTCCCTTGGCTGATGGCTCGCATGCCGTGGCACTCATGAACACTGGATTTCAGCCCCTTAAGGTTACTGCCACCTGGAAACAGCTTGGGCTTTCTGGCCACCTCAAGGCGCGTGATCTATGGCTTCACAAAAACGTAGGAACTCACATGCGAGCCATAGGATACGTCGTGCCGCCTCACGGAGTAGTCCTGCTGAAGCTCTGGCGATAATCCGGTTCGATCACTATACGTGCGCACTGAGGCTGGTACCCCAGCCGTCAGTGCGCACATCTACGTTCAAAAAGTGCGGCGGATTTTTTCACCGCACTTACTTACCTGCTTAAACTACCAATGCAAACCTCAAATCCTTCCTCAAAGTCACCGTCCAGATTTCGGGTGTCCACATCGGCATGACCAGCAAGCAGGTGGTAAAAGGATTGCCGCTGACACACTCGACTTCCGACACCGTAATCGCGTGCTCTCTTCCGCTGCCTGAGAATTATCGTACTGCAGAGTTGCTTGCCTTTCACGCACGGGACGAAACCGGCACGGATGCGCGCGTTGTCGACCATACCATTTTCAAGGGAATATGCTGGGACGGCACCCCGGCATTGATCTCGATTAAGTGCGCAGGCGGCTTTGCATCGGCACAGCTTGCCATCGACGGGCGCCCATCGGCTACGGATAGAGAACGCCTGGTGGACGTGGTAACACGCATGATGGGACTTAATCAGCCCGTGGAGGAGTTTGAGCGAACCTACCAGGATCATCCCGTGTTGGGCAAAATGATTGCAATGCATCCCGGTTTGCGTATTCCTGCTGCCTCCAGCCCGTTTGAAGCGGTAACATGGGCCGTTGTAGGCCAGCAGATAAGCTTGGCGGCAGCAATATCCATTCGGCGACGGCTCGTTAGCAGCCTGGGTCAGCGTCACTCATGCGGCCTCATATGCCACCCCAGCCCAAATCAGATAGCCATATCCCTCGCCGACAAACTGACAGCCGCGGGCCTGTCCCACGCGAAAGCAGCTACACTCCTAAATCTTGCTAACCAGATAGAGACGCGGACACTGGCTCTTGAGACCGAGCAGTCATTTAAGGCACCTGAAGCGGTAGGCGAGGCTCTTCTTCGCCTGAACGGCATAGGACAGTGGACTGTAAGTTATACCCTCCTTCGCGGGTACGGCTACCTCGATGGCTCACTGCATGGCGATGCGGCACTTCGCAGGAGTATGCAGATGCAGCCTGGGTTACCTGCAACCGTGAGCGAAGACTCTGCTAAAGAGTGGCTCGCCCAGTTTTCGCCATGGCGCGCTCTCGTTGCTGCCCACCTTTGGGCAATGTTAGGTGTGCAGGCATAGCATCGGGTCGGCGCGACCGCTTTCGGCTTAAGCCGACCCGTAAGCTAACGCATTTAACACTGGCTACCCGGTTTACGACCGCGCGAACAGCGTCTGCCGAAAGATCTGGCCGTTACCGTATGTGCCAGTAACTGTGATGCTATACCGGGTACCGCTAGGCGGCAGGTTATTTTCAACAATAAAACAAGGCGGAGTGTAGGTAGTGTAACTCCCTAGTGGAATGTCCGTACTTGACAGCGGAGGAATTGCACCGATATTAAGGGGGAAAGCAGCCTGAAAAGTTACCCCGTGATTGGAGGTAATAGAGTCGATGGTAACGTTGGATGCAGATTTTGTGCCCTCATTTACAAACTGAAGTGCAAGTAGTTTGGTATTGCCAAAATCACCTGTAGAGGACTCATAACACTTCGGCACAACCTGCGCAATGCCTACCTGCGGATCATTAAAGTTGAAACTCAGGAGCCAGTTCGTCCCTCCACTTTTGTTGAACCCCGGGTCTAGCATGAAAACCTTTCGGCCGTGGTTGATATCAGTCGAAGCGTCTTCCTGAGTAGCACCAGCCTGTTCAATACTGCCCTCTGGAAAGAAGGAGATACAGTAGCCCATAAAGGAGCGCGAAATAAGGTCATCAATCGACCTTCCAATTTGACTCCCCAACGGTCCACCGTTCTCATCCGGATCCCACATCCACTCACCTCCAGGTACCGTACCTACTTCTTGAGCCTGGAAGCTGAGATTGCTAGCCGTTAGGAATATGGAAGTAGGCAGCTCAAGTGAATGCATCACCTGCGTCCAGGTGTTCCCGGAGTCTGTAGTCTGATAAAGGTGTGGGCCATCCGGGGCATCCATCTTTTGGGCTGCATCGGTACCGTATGCTGTATCCACTACATATGGTGAATGAGGATCGACGTTGAGGCCATTGCTGTTACCATCTACAAAGGGTTCCCACCCACTTAGCAAACTGGTAAGCAGTGCACCAGAGTTCCTAAAGCCCGCTACCCCGCCCGGTGTCATGGCACTGAAGCTGTTACCGCCAAATACAAACAGTCGCTGAAAAAAGAAATAGTACAGGTCATAGGCTTCAGCGTAAGCGTTTCCTGCGGTCCAAGTTACGCCTCCATCTTTAGTAGTTAGAGTGTAGTAGCCATAATTTATACCCATCTTAGGGTCGAGGTAACCGCCCAAAGAACCGAAGATCGTCCCATTTTTGGGATTGGCAGGATCCCAACCCAATGAAATCACTGGATAAACGCCATCAGTGCCGCTATCAAAGCCTGCGAGAGAAATAGTGGAGGTCAGTCGTGACCATGTGGCTCCTCCATCCGCTGTAATGAAAGTGGAAAGATGCGTGTAACCTCCCACAAGGGTGGAAGTGCTCTCCTCACCAATAAGGACGCCGTGCTCTGCATCTGTAAAATGAAGCCCATATTCCAGCGGGTTGAACGAGTCATTCAGCAGTTCGTCGTTGATATAGGGTGTCTGTATGGTTGCGGCCCTTTGCCAACTTGCGCCGCCGTTAGTGGTTCGGTAGATGAACACATCCTGATTACCATCGGTCTCCGTTACGTCCTGTTCCAGGGCACACCAGCCATCCTCGTTGTTAACGAAGTCTGTGCTCATTCCTCCAAAGAATGTGCGCCCAGTAATGCCAGTGGGAAACTTATCAATCACTGAAAACTGCCAGTTACGCACCACGTTAAATGTGGTGTTTGCCGTGCCGTTCGCCGGCACATTCACCGTTACGATCTTGCTAATTGGCTGAAAATACTCGTCCCTAAACGGTTCAATGAGCTCAAGCTTGTGTGTACCAGCCGGTAAATATGAAAAGCTGAACACCGCATTACCGCCGTTGCCACCGCCAGAAGGTGTACCTGCACTCACCAAAGTGCCGGTATTGGTATCCATCACCATGCAGAGGCTCAGGTCCTCATCCGATGGGTAGACCAGTTGTCCGAGGTCGTTGCCATCTGCATCCTGCCACCTGGGATATGAGACGCCCTGGTACCCCCCAGTTTGCGCCTTTAGATAATCGACGTCATTAATCGTTCCAGTTACGCCACCTGCGATTGCTGCGTGGGCACAAGTTATGTAAAAAGCCGTAGCAAACAGCCACATTGCACCGGCCCTACAACTACCATACGCGCTGTATCTGTGCTTGATTCGTAGGAGCAGACTGGTGAATAGAAGCAGCGTGCAGAATCCAACGAAGCTGGATGCCTCCGGCACTGGTGGAGCGCCACCAACTGACAATGAAAAGTTCGACGTAAGGTCAGTGGGCATACCGTCGGTCGTGACGTCAATAGAGCCTGCGTATGGGGCACCCGCCAACGTTGCTGGTGTGGCGGCTGTATATCCTACGTCAAGGATTGCACCAGTGTAAGTTGAGCCTGGCGCAATAGAACCCACGTTATTCAGAAAGTTCATGAACATAGGGTCTTCGACTACCGAGAGGGTTGGATCCCAATTCACTGTAATAATGCTGTCGCCTAGGAGGTTTAGTGTGTTTACAGTGTCCAAGTTGGTTATATTGCCATCAAATGTCACAGTATCGCTCGAACCTGCACTCACCGATTGATTAGGGTTGGTAATTGATAGACTCCAAAGGGCATTTTGCGCCTTTGCACCTAGCATTGAAAAGGACGTCAAGAACATAACTAACAATACTGCTCCCCACCGTTTGCGCGGATCCATGGCAGACTCCTCTGGTCTCCTGGTTTCACACTCCTTAGAATATCGCGACGACATTGACCGAACCGAGCACAGATTCAATTTGCCAATCAATGGTCACCGATACACGGAAGGATTACCAGAAAGGTTCAAATGCCGAGAAACGAGGCAGATGTATGAGCATATTACAGTTTGACCGTTAAAGAAGCGTGAAAATTTTTGAATTAAAATATTTTATTGCAATGCAATTACCTGATATTCGAATATTTTTCGCGGGTAAATGAATTAATCGGGCCAAATGAACATAACATCAAAAGGGTCAAGTGAGGTTCGGAGTTAGAAATATGATCCATAACTAATCTTAGGGAAATACTTCTCATTGTGGCTGACACATGAAAAGTTCAAGTTCGCAGGACTAACTACCGCCCGCTCCCCCGCTTCATCGCGGATTAGGAGGTCGCGGACAGCCATGGCAGTGTGGTTATCCTCCCAGCAGATGCGGTATGGCCCCTCGTTGTGAGATGGTCTACACCGCTGCCACGAACCTCGGCTCGCTCCAGATATCCCTGAAACGTCTGCAGCACAACCACAAAGCCTATACATGTTATCGTTATTACGGAGCGAATGTCAACGATTTTTGGCAATATTCAGCAAATTTGTACAATTTAAGTAATTATTATAGGTAAATTAAGCTGTGACGACCTTATTCGGCTCTCTGCGCCCGTCCATCATGCAGTAGGCAACTAAAATCTAGGCCCATAAACACCTATGGCTTAGGTACAGACACGAGAGCTAGCTGCTCTTTCGGCCGACACGCTTCGCGGATTTGCCGTATAACGCTTTAGCCTTACCCGTACTGGTCGTTCCCTCGTTCTGCCCTACACGCGATGCCGGAAACAGTTTGCGCAGGTCGTTCACTTCATCGCGCAATTCGGCCGCATACTCAAAGTTAAGTGCACGTGCGGCCTCTTTCATCTCCTTCTCGAGTTGAGATATCACCTCCTCCACCTGTCCCATGCTCATGGTTGCCGCATCTACGCGCAACCGGGCGGCAGAGCCACTCACATTGTATTCTGTCTGATCCTCAGCAACCTTATCTGCCAGGATAAGCTCGCGAACGGCCTTCTGCACAGTCTGCGGTGTAATACCATGCTCAATATTGTAGGCCGCCTGCTTAGCGCGCCTGCGGTTTGTCTCATCAATTGCCCGCGCCATAGAGCCAGTAATATTGTCGGCGTACATTATTACTTGCCCGCCGACGTTTCGCGCAGCGCGGCCAATAGTCTGAATAAGTGAGGTCTCAGAACGTAGAAATCCCTCCTTGTCGGCATCCAAAATTGCCACGAGAGTGACTTCAGGCAGATCCAGGCCCTCACGCAGCAGGTTAATGCCTACTATCACGTCATGCACACCAAGGCGCAGGTTGCGTAAAATCTCTGTGCGCTCAAGAGTCTTGATGTCGCTGTGCAGATAGTTCACCTTAATGTGAAGATCTTGTAGGTACTCTGTAAGATCCTCGGCCATCTTCTTCGTGAGGGTTGTCACCAGTACCCTCTCCTCTTTTGCAACACGTATACGAATTTCACCAAGTAGATCGTCTATCTGCCCACGTGTAGGCTTTATGACAATCTCTGGATCTATGAGGCCCGTTGGTCGAATAATCTGCTCAACTATCTGCGTGCTATGCTCCCGTTCGAAGGGGCCAGGCGTGGCAGAGACAAAAATCACCTGTTTGATTCGTTCATCGAACTCCTGCCACTTTAGCGGTCGGTTATCCGCTGCCGATGGCAACCTAAACCCATAATCGATCAGCGTCTCCTTCCGCACGCGATCCCCGTTGTACATACCGCGCAGTTGTGGCAATGTCTGGTGGCTCTCGTCTATCACGATGAGGAAGTCGTCCGGAAAATAGTCTAACAGCGTGAAGGGTGCAGTTCCAGCCTCCCTACCGTCCATGTACCTGCTATAGTTTTCAATGCCAGAACAGTAACCCAGTTCGCGCATCATCTCAATGTCAAATTGAGTGCGCTGCTCAATTCGTTGCGCCTCCAGCAACTGATCTCTCGCCTTAAAGTAGGCGACACGCTCGTGCATCTCCTGATCTATCATTTTGATCGCAGCTTCCAGGCGTTCGCGCGAAGTTACAAAGTGTGAAGCAGGGAAAACCGTGAGGCTGCTTCTGTCACCCATCAATTCACCCGTCAGAGGATCCACAACCGTAATTTTTTCTACTTCATCGCCAAAGAAGACTGCTCGCAGTATGATCTCCTCGTCGGCGGGCTGAATTTCCAGGGTGTCCCCACGCACGCGAAACGTTCCACGAGTTAGCTCCATGTTGTTGCGCGTAAATTGCATGTTGATGAGCCGGCGTAAGATTTCCTCACGGTCATATTGTCCGCCACGTTCAATTTTAAGCGTTATATCACTGTATTCGTCAGGTGAACCCAACCCATATATGCAGGAGACTGAGGCGACCACGATGACATCGCGGCGCTCTAACACTGCTTGTGTAGCAGAATGGCGCAGACGATCAATCTCGTCATTAATCTGCGAGTCCTTTTCAATGTACGTGTCAGTTTGCGGGATGTAGGCCTCTGGCTGGTAGTAGTCGTAGTAGGAGACAAAGTATTCGACAGCGTTATCTGGAAAGAACTCCCGAAACTCCGAGCACAGCTGTGCAGCGAGCGTTTTGTTATGCGCTATCACCAACGTGGGTCGTTGCACTTCACAAATAACCTGTGCCACTGTAAACGTTTTACCGGTGCCAGTGGCACCAAGAAGGGTTTGATATCGCTGATGATCGTTTAACCCCTGGGTAAGCTGGGCAATTGCTTCGGGTTGATCGCCCGCAGGCTTGTATTCTGCTTTGATTTGGAAGATGCCCAATGTCTTTGCTCCTTCTCCCCTCATGAGGCAATGCCTAAACCACTAGACTACAGTATACCTTCTGCCGGTAGTAGTGTTCTGGCAAATGGCCTGCCATTCATCGTTTTAGACGAACAACCACGCTTGAAAGTAATCGTGGTAAAATGTGGTTAAGAATTCCATGCGAATCGTTTGAACCGGGAAACTATCTATGAACACGAGACCTGCTGTTACGCTGCGCGATGTTGCCGATGCCGTTGGCGTATCACGGCAGGTTGTTGCCACAGTTCTTACAGGTAAAGGGAGCGCCAGAGCCAGTACCGATACCCGTAACCGAATATTGCAGACTGCAGCGGAGATGGGCTACCGCCCGCACGGAGCTGCTCGATCGCTTGCCACAGGCAAGACGAGGACGATTGAGCTGCAAGCGCATTCGGTTGGCGACCAGCTCTATCGAATGCCTCGTCACCATCTGCCGGTTTGGGGCGCGGTGGCCGAGGTTTGCCAGGAACGCGATTACAGGTTACTCCTGGTATCGCGCCAGAATGAGACGAGTGAGGCGCCTCTACGAAACCTGTTTGAACGCAATGTAGACGGGCTGATTCTCCTTGGCGCTACCGACCTAAGGGTACTGGAGACCGCGCGGGATCATGGCATACCCTCTGTATGTATTAACCCCGAGATGGCGCGCGAACTCCTCGTGGAGGCGGGTTACGAGGTGGTGGATTTTGATAACAGCGCCGGTGTGCGGATGGCTCTGGAACACCTTGTACAGCTAGGACACCGAAATATCGGTTTTGTACGCGGCCGCGCAACAAATCAAGATTTTGAGGAGCGATGGCGGGCCTATTGGCGCTTCATGATCGAACACGGACTCCAAGTACAAATGGAGTGGGTTTGGGAAGACATACCGGGGTACGTAAACGGTCTGCAGGTGGGGCGTCAGGTGTTGGCTGCAAGACATCGTCCAACTGCCATTCTTGCAGCATGCGATGCACTAGCTCTGGGCGTTATGCACACTCTGCTAGAAGCCGGCTTAAGTATCCCGCGCGACCTGAGCATCGTCGGCTTTGATGACACAGAATCGGCTCCCATCATCTATCCAGGGCTCACCACGGTACGCCTCGACTGGGTGGGCCTTGGTCGATTGGGCGCAGAGCGGCTATTCGACCAGCTTGAGGCTACTACAGAGAGGGCAGCCCCTGCCCTGCATCGATACCCCGTAGAGCTAATCCTGCGGCAGTCGTGCGCGCCGCTCCGCTAGCGCTGTCGAAGGTCACCGTACGGAATGCTATTGTGCTGGCAATTTCGGCAGAAGACCCAATCGTTCTAGCATAAGCTCCATTGAAATTTTAGCATGCCAGAAGTCGGCGAGCTCTCGATATCGAACCATCGCCTGCCCCGTGTCTATTCCAGAGCGCTTTACCGCTCGGAGCATGATGTTTCTAGGTGTGTGTTCGGACTCAATAAATTCCAGTATTTGTACACGGTACCCGCAAGCACAGAGCAGGCGTGCTCGTAAGGTGTCGGTGACCAATTCCGTCAGCCTTTCGCGTACGATGCCATATTCTAACATCGCCTCCAGCGGCACCGCGTCTAGCTGACGACGCAGTTCATGCTGGCAGCAGGGTGCCGCCAATATTACTTGAGAACATGCAGCCACGGCACTGGCCAGTGCCTCATCTGTTGCGGTATCACAGGCATGCAGCGATACTGCAAGATGAACAGGCTGCTTTACATGCACGGCAGCTATCGGGCCACAGATAAACTGTAGTCCCGACATCGCAAGCTGCTCAGCGGTAGCCTGTGACCATGCCGTAACGTCCTCTCGCCTGTCAATCCCCGTGGTACTAACGTCACGTTGCAGCACTTCTGTAAGGTAGTGGTGAAGCGCAAACGTCAAGTACGACTTGCCGCTACCGTAATCAATCACTGTAAGGTCCTCAGAGGTAGGCAGGTCTCCTACAACATCAGCAACCATTTCGAGAAATCGGTTTATCTGCCGGTATTTTGCCCTTCTGGACGCGACTACTTCACCAGCCTCTGTCATAATTCCCAGCCGGTGAAGAAAAGCGCACGGAACTCCCTCAGGGAGAATGTGGTGCACCGAGCGATCGTGAGGCGCAGGCTCTGTAAGGCGAAGCCCTCCTTTAATAGCACGGCGCTTAATGCGGATGGAAGCATCTGGATGAACGGTGACAATATAATCCGCTTCGGTGGTACAGAATTGCGCCTGCCGAAAGGTTCCGTTCAGCAAGTCGGTTATCTGCCGTACCGCATCCTGTGCAGGTAGATTTTTGTGAATTGCCCTCATCTGCTCGTGGTACGTAAACTGGAAAAGCAGTGCTCCCCGAACTACGACTGGTCGAACCTCGACACGTGATACACCGACGGGGTGATTATTGACCGCCTGGTGGAGACGGGCATCGACCAGCGACCGTTCCATGAAAGCCGTATTTAGAACTGAATCTAAGGTTAGCCGCATATCAGAATCCGTCGTTCATCCACATCGGCGGGCCAGATAGTATTTCGTTGAGTGCCGTAAAGCCGGCTTCATCGCGTACGTCCATTCCACGAGCAGTACGAATTGCCATTAAAGTTGCGGCTCCGCAAAACGCCTGGGAGAACGCCTGTATGTCCAGTGTAAGCTGGGGGGTTTCGTGACCGCGTTTTACCGTAACGACACCAGCCTCGCACTCAACCTCCCAAACACCCTGGTTCCAGGGAGCATGGGGATCCAATACCTCCACACACGCACCAGCACGAAGCCCAGGCGCGGTGCGCCACAAGCGCAATGCAGCAGGTACGTCTACCACTCGCACCATGCATGCGGGTTCAACCGTAGTTTGTATGTCGTTGTGCCCAATGTTCCACCACATTGTGTCATCGCAGGGAGCATGCCAGCTGAATTTCTCCACTTGCATATCCAGCCGGTGCAGAAGGCCAAGAAGTGCTCGTTGGGCAGTACTGTTGAGGGAAATGAACTCACGAATGTAGGTCTTTTCCCATGAGCCTTTTCGATACGTGATATATCCTTCCACCGCTTCATGAGGGGCGTAGAGATAGGTATACGTAAAATGTTTCTTGCCGTCGTCGAGAATGCCTTTCCACTCTTGATCGGTACGCTGAATCATCCCACGGTAACGAGCTGCGTAAGCCGCGTAACACGAGATGATAGCTGCATTGTCTTCCGCAGTAGCGGCGCGTACTTCACTGGTCTCTTTTACAACCTGCAGTACCTTCGACGGCACTTCATAAAAGCGCCGTAAACCACCAGCCTCCCAGCCATACTTGCGATAAAACGCCTGGCTGAATGGGAAGAGCATTGAGATGTGCTGCCCTGTATCCTGCATCTGTTCGAGGGCATGCACAAGGCACCTGCCGATATATCCGCGTCCGCGCTTCGCAGGAAGGCAGGAGACACCTCCAACGCCCGCCATCTCCATGATGGGGCCGGCACCCATGAATACCTTATATCGATTGACACCTACCTGTGCCTGAAGACCATCCTCGTCATAAACCCCATACGCATCAAAGGGAGTTTTAAAGCTGTCTGCAGTGTAGTCAGATCGCTCACCGTGGCTAAAGGCCTGTGCAGCGATATCCCAAGCACGCTGCATATCGTCTGCCCCAATAGCCTTTAATTCGATGGGGTGGTGATGCCAATGTTCCAACGGTGCCCTCCCGGGTGACTGCAACGGTGCCAGTCTACTTTATTTAATGAGATTATACCCGTGACACCACCTCTTAAACCGGGGACACCAATCGCTTCTACGGGTCTACACTGAGTATGCCTTGAGCTTGGTGTTAGCATGATTAATTTGCATACCGCGTATACCACGATTGCATTGGAATTATAATTACCGCGACGGTACAATTACTAACGTACAATCGATCATTAGGGAGATGTGGCAATGGCCGACAGTTTTGGAGCACGTGCCGTACTGAATGCAGGTGGCGGCAGTTATACATACTACAGATTAAATGCGCTTGTTGAGCATGGCGAAAAGATCAACAGATTACCATATGCCTTGCGTATTTTGCTGGAAAACCTGTTGCGTACCGAGAACGGGTTGAGCGTCACCAGCGAAGACATACTCGCCTTGGCCCGGTGGGATGCACACGCCATTCCAGATAAAGAGATTGCATTTACGCCTGCACGTGTCCTGTTACAGGACTTTACCGGAGTGCCATGCGTCGTAGATCTAGCAGCGATGCGACAGGCGATGGCGGATCTCGGCGGTAATCCAGAAAAAATCAACCCGCTTCAACCGGTAGAGCTGGTCATCGACCACTCCGTACAGGTTGACAGGTTTGGGACCGATTCTGCACTGAGTCAGAATGTCGATCTGGAATTTCAGCGTAACCACGAAAGGTACTCGTTTCTTAAGTGGGGACAGCAGGCGTTCAAGAATTTTCGCGTTGTTCCACCAAGTACCGGAATTGTCCACCAGGTTAATCTCGAATACCTTGCGCGGGTCGCGTTTACTCGCACCGATGAGACCGGTACTACGGTCTACCCCGATACCGTAGTTGGCACCGACTCGCACACGACGATGATTAACGGATTGGGCGTTTTGGGCTGGGGTGTTGGCGGGATTGAGGCCGAGGCTGCTATGCTTGGCCAGCCAGTTTCAATGCTGATACCGCAGGTTGTTGGGTTCCGGTTGACAAATGCCTTACCGGAGGGTGCAACAGCAACCGACCTCGTACTTACGGTAACAGAAATGCTGCGCAAAAAGGGAGTGGTAGGAAAATTTGTAGAATTCTTTGGGCCAGGTCTGGGGAGTTTGCCGCTCGCAGACAGGGCGACAATAGCAAACATGGCTCCTGAATACGGTGCAACCTGCGGCATATTTCCAGTGGATGCCGAGGCGCTTCGCTACGTGAGAAGCAGCGGACGCCCAGAAGCGCAGGTTGACCTGGTTGAAGCCTACATGAAAGCACAGGGGTTATTCCACTCTGCCGATTCGCCGGAAGCAGAGTACACAGATACCCTCGAATTAGACCTCTCTACGGTTGAGCCCTCCATTGCCGGTCCACGCCGCCCGCAAGACCGCGTGCGGCTGTCGCTGGCTGCAGAGGCCTTCAACGCCGCACTGCCAACCCTGAAGAGTACAAGCACGCCAACGTCATCCACCGGGGGCCAGCTCGATCACGGCTCCGTCGTAATCGCCGCCATCACCTCTTGTACCAACACCTCTAACCCCTACGTCATGATCGCTGCAGGTCTGCTCGCCAAAAAAGCTGTGGAGCTGGGGCTTACCACCAAACCCTGGGTTAAGACGTCGCTTGCACCAGGAAGCAGAGTCGTTACATCGTACCTTGATAAGGCCGGCCTTACTCCGTTCCTCAACCAGATGCGGTTCAACACCGTGGGCTACGGATGTACTACCTGCATTGGCAACAGCGGCCCCCTGCCTGAAGAGATATCACGCGAAATCGACGAAAAGAAGCTGGTTGTTTGCAGCGTGCTCAGTGGAAACCGTAACTTTGAGGGCCGAGTGCAGCAGGAGGTACGAGCCAACTACCTCATGTCACCACCGCTCGTGGTAGCCTATGCCATCGCGGGATCCATGAACATCAATCTTCAACAGGACCCCATTGGAACCTCGGCAACCGGTGAGCCTGTGTACCTTAAGCAGATTTGGCCCACGCAGCATGAGATCGCTCAAATGGTCGAGCAGGTTATAAAGCCAGAGATGTATCAGGAAAACTACGCGAGTGTTTTTGCGGGCGACCAGGCATGGCAGGATGTGCAGGCACCAGCAGGTTCGCTGTTTGAATGGGACGACAACTCGACGTACGTTAAGAACCCGCCCTATTTCAGCGGCATGACAGCGGACGCTCCAACCGCCGTGGCTCCGCTCAAAGGCATGAGAGTTCTTGCCAAGCTTGCGGACAGCATTACTACAGACCACATCTCGCCAGCCGGTTCCATTAAACAACAGAGCCCCGCAGGCAAATACCTCATGGCACATGGTGTAACACCCGAGGACTTCAACTCATATGGTTCGCGCCGCGGCCATGACGAAGTAATGGTTAGAGGTACGTTTGCAAACGTGCGTATCAAAAATCAACTGGCACCAGGCACAGAAGGGGGCGTTACCACCTACCTAAAAACAGGCGAGGTAATGTCAATTTTCGATGCAGCGATGAATTACCGTAAAGATGGTATACCCCTGGTCATCCTTGCAGGCAAAGAATACGGCACCGGGTCTAGCCGCGACTGGGCAGCCAAAGGTCCAAACCTACAAGGAGTCCGTATGGTGCTCGCCGAAAGTTTCGAGCGCATTCACAGATCGAATCTTGTTGGCATGGGAATACTGCCGTTGCAATATCAGCCTGGCGAATCCGCAGAACAGCTTGGAATAACCGGACACGAAACGTTTGAGGTTATTGGGCTTACCGAGGCAGTGGCATCTAATTTTGCTAATGGCCGCACGCTCGCTGTCCGTGCTACTCGAGAAGACGGCAGCACACTAACGTTCAATTCCTTGTGCCGCATCGATACGCCTCAGGAAGTACAGTACTACCTTCACGGGGGTATTCTGCAGTACGTTCTTCGTCAGCTTCTTGCAGCCAGTTAGTTTAAGTTCCCCTATCCAATAAATTGTGCCCGCCTGGCAGTTAGTTGCCAGGCGGGCACATACCACACTTCCAAATAGATACGCTAGTGCCCCATCGCGTGTTTAGTGCGCTCGCCGTCCGCATTCACGTTTTTTCCCAAGTGGTTGAGATTCCAGTGCGATTGCCACTTTATTGTAAAGTGCTCGCTACCCTTAGTAATGGTGAATGGCAGCCAGACGTAACGCGAATTCCCAAGGTCTCCGGGGTTCCACCGATCCCCCATGTAGATGAACCAACCTGGATGCCCGGGTGCAGGTATTACGCAGGTTGACTGGGTATAAAAAGTATAGTCTGCGTCTGGGCCCTTAAACGGGTTACCCTGATACACCCAGGGCCCTAACGGCGATTTCGCGGTATAGAGTGACGCGGCATTTGGAGACCACCCCGAGGTATGCGACGCAATAAGATAGTAGATGGAACCGTAACGCCACATTGCGGGTGCTTCGTGCCAACCACCTGGCGCAATTTTAGCCCATGTCGAGCCCTCCACTTCAGGCCGACGCGGGGCGCCATAGCTGCGGTCCAACCTCACAACATAGAGAGTAGCATTGTTTTCTGCAGCATATATTAGATATGCTGCCCCGTCGCGATCTACAAACACATTCATGTCTCGAAATGTGCTGTTGTTTACAGGACGTATAGCGGCTACATAACGATAGGGACCGTTGGGTTTTGGTGCAATTGCCAGCCCCGCTTCAGCCACGGAATAGCGGTGAGCATCCAGATGCATCCACATAAAAAAGAGCTTGGTTAGGCGGTTGTAGACAATTTTGGGTCGTTCGCATACTCCCGTGCTTCTAAACTCGCTGGGCAGCGATCCAGCAGGAAGGACAACCCCTTCATCATGCCAATGAACCAGGTCGCGTGAACTGTATTCATGAACACCTACAAAGTTGTTGTAGCCTTTTGATTTATCCTCACCAACCCAGTACCAGGTACTGCCGACTTTTAGTAGTCCACCGCCGTGCGCCTGTATTGGAGCACCTTTGTCATCGCGCCACACGGCGCCGGGTACAAAATCGTTTTTCCATCGAGATGGCTTATCAACCGTAAGTGGCTCATGCCCTGTATAACTAAACTGAGTATCCAGCCAATCGCACGGGCACTTGAACGCTGTACCCGCCTGACGATCTACCTTTAATGTAATTTCACCATACTTGCTGAGGTTCAAGGTGAAGGGAATAGGTGGGTCATCGCGCTGCATAAGCGGACTAGCCCACAACCTGACGCGTCCCGCCCAGATGGAAAACAGAGCAGCCGCCTCAGGCGAGGCACGCGAGTCGAGTGCTACCCTACCCGTAAGGGTTTTGGTACCCTTGAAGAGCTTGATAGTGAGCCGGCTATCGGCATTGGTTGTTACGGCTGTGTTGAACTTAAGAGTAGAAGCCGACGGTGCGTCGCTCGTATGTGCCTGTGGCTCACCCCACTGCTGAATGCCGACCTTGATATCCATTGCAGAGAGGTTCATGACCTGCGTGTTCGCGTGTGATGCTTGCGGGAGCAACATGGTACTACCAAAGCAAGAAACGAACGCAAGGAGATTGGTCAGGTGAATGCGGTTCATCTATCACCTCAATTACTACCACAAAGGTCAAGTATTATCACTTAATAACACTAGACCGGGTTGTGCGGGATTAATCTGACCAACTGAATTTAGCCGCTTCAGTCTGTATTTCCTGCAGGCTGCATTAGGATACACGAGATTTAGATGAAAGACACCGAAACAGAACGAACACCCAACACTGCGATGCCAACCCTGCTGTTTTGCAGCCGCGTTGGTCGCACATTGGGCTGCAATGTGGTTATGTCCGCCCAGGGAAGTAACCTACAGGGCAGTTTCTGACGCAGGGCATTGCATCACCAGGTTAATTGCGGCTTTATATTCCGACCACGCGCCGGTTCGCCGCGTTATTTCCTGCTCGCCACTCCAGGTTAACTGGTAGACCTTTCGGGGGGGACCATCTTGCATAATCTGCCAGCCACCGGTGATATAACCGTCCTGTTCAAGAGCGCGTAACGCGGGATAGAGCGCACTTTCGCCGGGTCGTAAAAGTGATCTGCTCCGCCGTTCTATCTCCCGCGCAATGCCGTAGCCGTGAAGCGGTCCACTCTTAAGCACAGCGAGCACTAAGGTAGTAGTACTAACGCTTCCATTTCTGGCGTCATTTTCTTTCGGCATGGCATCCTCACTTACGACATTCTTGTATATATACCGATAATCCATATGTCATTGTTATTATAGTACATCATATTCTGATATACTGCACATATTGTCACAAAAAGTTCCATTCGTATTCCAATACGCAGGACGCCCCCGTAAATGTCGGCAAGAACACGCATGCGTCGCTCTGACATTGGACCACACTCCCTTTAATAGGTTAGCTTATTACTTAAACAGGTCACAGTGTGTAATATTTCACACCACGAATCGTGGTCTAAGTTCGTAAACTGGTGTAGAATGGTTATAGGTGGTTAAATTTGAATGCGCATTGAGGCTCGTGAATGTAATACCAACCGGTATCTAGGGTGAGATCGGTTGACTGTACGACGCAAACTGCAGCAAGGAGCGTAATTATGCCCGTCACCATCAAGGATCTCGCAAGGGAAAGCGGCGTTTCCCCGTCGACCGTCTCGTATGTCCTGAATGGTGGTCCCAGGTCGGTGAGTGAGGAAACGCGTCGTCGCGTTATGGAAGCTCGTGACAAGTTGAATTTCCATCCTAATTCAGCTGCTCGCAGCCTTTCACGTCGGCGGGTCGATGCAATCGGAGTCGTCTATAACTATGCCCAAACCGACGACGTGAACGACTATTTCGCAACAATTCTTCATGGAGTACTCGCTACCTGCCTTCATTACCAGCAGAATACTATGCTGTTAACAACCCATGAATGGGCGGACATTGCTCAAAACATTGGTACCTATTGCGACGGTCGGGTCGACGGCTTGCTCGTCATCGCCCCTCCTCACGATTTGGGGATAGTAGACGCCCTGCACCAGAGCAACAAGCCCTGGGTTTTAGTAGGCGATCTACACCCGAGCCCCCTGGCAAGCTGCATAGATATCGACAACCGCGCTGCTTCAAAATCTGCAACCGAATACCTTATTTCGATGGGCCACCGGCGTATTGAGTACTACGCGGGCGATACCAATCAGCGAAGCAGCATTGAACGAATAGAGGGATTTCACAACGCTATGACAGAAGCCGGTCTGCCCATGGCAGACGGTAGCATTGTTCACGGGCGTTACAATCCACCCTCAGGCGAGGAACGAGCGAGAGAGCTACTGAAACGTCCGAAAAACGATTGGCCAGACGCAATTGCGTGCGGAAACGACGGTATCGCTTTCGGCGTGCTAACCGTGCTCGTGGAAAATGGCGTCCGTGTGCCAGAGGAGATCTCTGTACTAGGTTTCGACGACGTCGCTTCCGCTGCGCTGGCACCGGTTGCGCTTACCACGGTTCATCAGCCGTTCCGGCAGATTGGAAAGCGTGCAGCGGAAATTGTGCTGGATGGCATTGCCGGCACCTGCCAGCCTGTTCGCGAGATCGTTGATACCTGGCTGGTGGAAAGGGCCTCGGTTGGCCGCAGGTAATCACCTAAACACATAAATGCTCCGGCACGAAACGTAGCAGATGGTACGAACTGCGCAACGTGCACACAAGTGCCGGAGCCAGTACGCGGCCACAGCATCACCCCTTGCCTCGGGTTTATCTGGCGACTTAAGTCCTCATGGTTCTCTGCTCCGCCCACCCCAGGATAATTGTTTGCGCCTACAAGTGAAGGCTCTTTCTGCAGGTACGCCAGACAAAATACAACACGTTTCAGTGCAAGCCTGGTGCAGCCTGCCAATCTACAGGCACGTAACCCATCGCCAGTATCTCACCAAATGTAACCACCGTCTCCTTTGTCGTTATAAAACCCACTCCCTAGATCGATTGTATTGCTTGGAGGCTGTGCGCGTTCCTGCAACGAAATAAGTAAGTACCCCATCCAAAGATACAACTACCATCCGCAGGTTACACATACTGCGCAAGTGTAACACCTAAAAAATAATTCTCAAAACCCCTTGACATGCAACCATTTGGTTGCATATAATAGTGTATGGATGACGTTTTCCAGGCCTTAGCAGATCCTATTCGTCGTGAGCTGTTAGACCGTCTCTTCGCGAGGAACGGTCAAACGGTGAGCGAGTTGTGTGTTGGCATCGAGATATCACGGCAAGCGGTTAGCAAGCACCTAAATATCCTTGAGCAGGCAAATCTGGTGGCCACCGTGTTTAGGGGCCGTGAGAAATACCACTACCTTAATCCAGTGCCCATCGTGGATATCTATAACCGCTGGATCGGTAAATTTCAGCAGTCTCAACTTCAAGAGCTAAGCGACCTTAAACGGTTGCTAGAAGAGGAATAACCCGCAATGGAAAAACCTAGTTTTGTTTACGTAATCTACATTGCCACCACGGCCGAGCGGCTGTGGGAAGCTCTCACCACACCAGCAATTAATCGCAAATTCTGGTTTGGAATGCAGCAAGCCTCAGACTGGAAGGTGGGGAGCACGTGGCGGATGGAAAATTCCGACGGAACAGCGGAGAACATCGGTGAGGTGCTGGAAGTTGACCGGCCTCGCAAGCTGGTAGTGTCCTGGTGGAATGACACCGATCCGGAGCTTCGACCGGCTGGTCGCACGCGCTTCACCTTCCTGTTGCAGCCAGAAGGGGAACTTGTAAAGCTAACACTGCTGCATGACATTGCACCTGCCGGGCAGGCGTTCATTGCATCCATCTCCGAGGGTTGGCCACAAATTCTCTCGAGTCTGAAGACAATGCTTGAAACGGGTGAGCCACTGCCAGGTACCTCCGAGGGGAGCTCGTGCAAGGAGCGCCAGCTAAAGAACAGCTGACAGGGCCAAGGGGGAAGTGTATCACTTCCTCACACGATCGACAGTTAGTTCGTATAGTCTCCAAGAGGCGTTTCCATGTGGGGCAGTAGTGCATAGGTGTACTATTGCCCCACCACCTATAAAGATAAGCTGCTTGTTCATGCGTGCCGTAAGTGCTCGGTGAGCTGAGTGCCTTAGCAAGTGAAACTAACACGTGGCAGGAATCACCACTGGTAATGGTGAAATGGAACCAACGACGTGTTTATCATCAGTTGGCTAAGGATAAAACAATTATGCAGGCAAGTTTGAAATTCGATACACTCTATCACGTTGGGGAAATCGATCACCGTATATTTGGGGGGTTTGCAGAGCACCTGGGACGTTGCATTTACGAAGGCATCTACGATCCAGAAAGTCCACACGCCAATATTGACGGCTTCAGAATGGACGTAGTGGATGCACTAAAGCGACTCCGCATGCCCATTATGCGATACCCCGGTGGTAATTTTGTGAGCTGCTACGACTGGAAGGAAGGGATCGGCCCGCGCAGCCACCGCCCAGCACACCCCGACTTTGCCTGGAAATCCATTGAGCCTAACACCTTTGGTACCGACGAATTCATGAAGTGGTGTGAACTCGCGCATACGGCGCCCATGATGGCGATTAATCTGGGAACCAAGGGGGCCGAAGAAGCAGCTGCCCTGCTTGAGTATTGCAATATGCCCACGGGAACTTACTGGGCAGACAAACGAGCAGAACATGGACACAAAGAACCCTACGGGGTGAAGCTATGGTGCCTGGGCAATGAAATGGACGGTCCCTGGCAGGCGGGCCACGTTCCGGCAGAGGAGTACGCGCGTAGAGCGGACCAGGCGGGTAAGATTATGCGCGGTTTGGACGACACAATTGAACTAGTGGCATGTGGTTCATCAGCCCGTGGAATGGCCACATACCTCACGTATGATCGCATTACGCTGGAATACTGCTGGGACTCTGTCAGCTACGTTTCAGCTCACCGTTACAGCCAAAACCACCGTAATGATACCGCATGGTTCCTTGCCGAAGGTGTTGAGATTGATCGCATAATCGACGATTATGCCGGCCTGTTTGCCTACGTACGAGGGATGAAGCGATCAGACAAGGAAGTTCACCTCTCCTTTGACGAATGGAATGTCTGGTACAAAAATCACGAAGCGGATGGTAAGTGGCAAAAGGCACCGCACCTCCTTGAGGAAGTGTACAACCTCGAGGATGCTCTGGTTTGTGCACAGTACCTCAACGCCTTCATCCGCCGCGCGGACGTCGTAAAGGTAGCGTGTATCGCACAGATCGTCAATGTCATTGCACCACTGCTTACTACTAAGGATGGTCTGCTCATTCAAACGAACTACTACCCATTTCAACTTATGGCGGAGCATAGCAGCGGACGGTCTCTTACTCCTTCGCTGGCATGTCCTTTGTATCATGCCGGGGATCGAGGTGAGACACCCATACTAGACGTATCCGCAACGTTGAACGACCAGAACGAGCTGGCAGTTTTCGTTGTAAACCGAAGTCAAACAGAGAGCGTTACGCTGGATATTGCCTTCCAAGATGCTTCCATCGTGCGCATTTCTGGTGTCGACACGCTACACGGCTCAGATCCAAAAGCCGCCAATACATGGGAAAACCCACACTTGCTTGTACCGCATACGGGAGCGGCGCGCATAGACGGTAATGGCGCTAAGGTAGAACTTCCACCGCTTAGCTTTACGGCATTGCGAGGCGCAGTAACACCTCGATAGACATTCAATGAACGAGCCGCGGTTGCTTCAGTACCGCGGCTCTCCGAATGGTCGTGCTCAAATAGGACGCGCGTCTTGCACCAGATCCTCCCGACTATTTCCCTTGCCGCGGCTTGGGCGCGGAAACCAGGAATGCTATGAGGCGTCTAATATCGGTTCCTGGAACTTGGACTTCAGCTACTCGGTCAAGTCGACCACCAGCCCGTGCAATCTCCATTGCAGCGCTCTCAATCTCCGCCCGCGCATCAATGCTCTTGTACGTTGCGCAAAATCCTCTACGATCCACTAGCGGTAACAGCCAGCCGGCAAGTTTCGACATTGGCGCAACTGCCCGCGCCGTGACAACTCCGTAACTGTGACTATGTTGCGGCATCCGAGAAATCTCTTCTGCTCGAGCATGAATCACCTTCACGTTTCCTAGCTGCAGATCCTCGATCACATTGGTGAGGAATTTGACCTTTTTCAAAGTAGCCTCAATAAGGGTCACGTTGATCTGCGGAAAGCATATGGCGAGAGGTATGCCGGGTAATCCGGCGCCTGTACCGACGTCGGCAAGCCTTGTACCTGCGACGGGGGTCCAAACGGTGGCGATGACCAGCGAGTCAAGGAAGTGTCGGGCAACCATCTGCTCTGCGGGCACTCGAGTAAGATTCATAACTCGATTTGCCTCCATGAGCAGCTCGCCGTACCTGTTAAAGCGGGCAACAGCACCCTCATCAACTGGCATGCCAAGCATTGCGCACCCGGTGCTAAGGAGGTTCACATCGGCATCAGTTAGCATCGTTTACACCGTTGCAAGGCTCGGGTAGCCCTCTAGCCACCACAAACCCACAGGCAGTCACTACAAACGTTAATAAGAAAAGCAATGGAAATGGTCCTAACATAGTAAATTTCTCACGATGCACCAATGTACCGCCTATAACTGGAAATAATGCGGCTGGAACAAAAAGTAGACTAAACAATGCAACATAAACCGGGCGAGTTGCGGCATCCACGTGTGTTAGCAGATAATGATTTAGAACGATCCACAGCCCCCAATCTAAACTACCCCCTAGCATCGCGAAGGTGGGACTGAGAAACCATGGTGATACTCTCCCCAAAGTAAGCGCAATGGCGGGTGCCAGCATGCACGCGGTTGTTACGCCCATAATTGCGGCATGCTGTCCACGTCGTTCCCCAATGAGGTTCCACAGTGGGAGAAGTATGATTAGGCCACCAGCCTGCACGCCTTGATAAGCCGCTCCCCACGAGTCTCCAACGTGAAAATGGTACTTTGCATACAACACGTAGAATGGCGCTGCTGCTGCACCAAACCCCGACAGCAGTTGTACGGTGGCGAGCCTGGCAAAGACGGGATTGTTTGCGATAAGCTCCGGGAGCTTTCTCAAAAATCCTACACCGTCAGGCAGCGGCTCAGCCTCATGCTCCACGGGTGGTGGCTCTTTTATGAGGCCCACGCCAATCAGCGAGACTTGAAACATAAGTGCTGATAGCAGGGCTAAGAGAGCATAGTTTCTAGGAAACGGTAGGCTATGGGCCTGTAGGGCGGGTCGTACAATAAGGGCAGCAGAGGATATCGCCAACAGACCAGTGATCGACTGCGTCGCGGTAAACCACCGTCCTCGTAACCTATTAGAAAACGAACGAGCAATAATCTCCATCCAAGGAACGTTGCACAGTCCGTCCCCTATTGACCAGATGATAATGAGAACGATGGTGAACACGAGGGCCATTCGGCGATGAAACGGATCATCCTGCGAGTGCCAGATTAGCCATGGCACAATAAGCATTGGCACGCGTGTACATACAGCTGTAATGAAGAACCAGGGCTTAACGCGAGGCTTACCCGCCAACCTTCTTGCCGCGAACAACTGGGGAAGGTTGAATGCGATTAGTCGGCCGCCGGCGAAAGCACCAATGACGATCCCAGTCGCTCCCAGCCGATGAAGCAGGAGCGGCAGAATGGCATTACCATCCAGGAACGCCAACCCCATGGCGCACATACAGAGATCAAGCGTCAGGACGATTAGGTTATGCCGTTCAAATCTGTAACGGCGAACTGATTCTGACGTCGTCTCTAGGTCGGCTTCCATTCATACTCCTGTACTATCCAGCGTAACACTACAGAATACCACTACCCTGCAAGGCCGCCTGCATCCATCATACAGACAATGCCTCTTCACAGGCGCATGAAGATGTACATCGCCGATCCATATTGGTCGACCAAATCACAGTGCACCCTTGTACGAAGCCTTCGGAAAGTGCAAAGGAGCCTGGTAGGCTGCGATGGATTTGATTTGTGTGCTGGCAAAAGCATTAGCCCGCAAAGACCCAAACGGTTGCTAACCTGAGGCGCTAGACGTGTTAGGTGCCACGTTCGATTCGGATAGCGTCTCGTGACTACCTTCTGGTCCACGCGATAACAGAAGGTGCAGCAGAAGTGCCGCTCCGGCCTTGTCTAGTGGCTGGTTTCCAGAACCACAGAAGGGCGAATGTACACACGAAGGGCATCCGTCGTCGCAGGAGCACTCCTCGATTATCTGAAGCGCTGCCGTCATAAGCTCTGGCATTCGCCCCACGAGCGCCTCTGAAATTCCCACACCACCTGGATAGGTGTCGAACAGGAAAACAGTGGAGTGAGCAGTGTCAGGATGATTGAGCGTCGTCAGGCTTCCAATATCACTGCGATCGCACGCCACCAACAGCGGTATCATTCCAGCAAGGGCGTGTTCTAACGCATGCAGTGATCCGTGCACACTGTAGCCTGCGCACGTTACCCTCTCGCAGATCTCCACCGGAACAGTTAGCCAGATTGCCTCGGTTTCGAATGTCTGTTCCGGCATATCAAGGCTGTTAACATCCAAAACAACGCCGTTCTGAAGTCTCTTTCGCTGATACGATACAACCTGGCTCGTGACTACCACATCTCCAAAGGCGCCAACAGCAAGCTCCTCACGCGCACACAGCACCAGGAGGGTTGACCGTTGGGCAGATTCTGTATAATAGGTCACCTCTGCTGGCATTACCCGCGCTTCAAGAAGCTGGTGATTGAGCTCTTCGACTCGAAATGTCTCCCCCTGATGAAGATATATTGCGCCAGGATGAAGTGTTCGTAATGCAGCTCCGTATTCAGCGGTACCGATTAGACTACCCGTGACGTGATGCACGATCTGATACACGGTACTTTCGGCCGATCTCAGGTTCACCTTAGCAGCGGGGTATGCACCGTTAAAACAGTGAAGGCGCCCTGCCCGCAAGAACAGATTGCCATCCTCCCGCAGGTTTTGCAGGCACTGTCTTGCATTCTTACCAAACAATTCAAGATCATCGGGGCTTATGGGGCTTTCATACGCCGCACAGTGAAGGTGCTGCTGTAGAATTCTACGGTTGTCACTGTCGGCAGTCGCAATCTCGTGCGGCCTACCAAAGAAGTATTCTGGATGCCGCATCAGGAACTGATCTAATGGATTATCATACGCAATCATAACCGTGAGCGAACGTCCGCCTGAACGACCGGCTCTTCCTGCCTGTTGCCAGGCGGATGATATAGTACCCGGGTAACCCGTCAGGATACTTGCGTCGAGCCCTCCTATATCGACACCCAGCTCCAAAGCGCTTGTTGCAGTAACCGCCAGCAAGTCGCCGTTGAATAATGCTTTTTCCAAATCTCGCCGTTCTTGTCGAGTGTACCCAGCTCGATAGGATGCAACTCGCTTCGTCAAGTCAGGAGCATGAGCCTCGAGTGCGAACCTGGCACTGCGCAACAGCAATTCCGCGGTTTTGCGGGTTCGAGCGAAGGCAATACTGCGAATTCCACTTGCGGTGAGAGCTGCCAACAACAGTGCCGCCTCGTTGTTGGCGCTACGTCGTTCTGAAAGCTGGTCGCCTAACCTTGCCGGGTTCCAAAACAGAAATGTACGGCGGCCATTTGGGCTACCATTTCCAGTCACCACGTGAGGTGGGCCGTTACCCGTGATCTGTGACACTAACTCCGCAGGATTTGCGATTGTTGCGGAACAACAGAGAAACTGCGGCCTGCTGCCATAGAGGGCGGCAACCCTCCTGAGCCTGCGGAGCACCTGGGCAACGTGCGCGCCGAAAACACCTCGGTACGTGTGAACTTCATCCAGCACCACATACTTGAGGTTGCAGAGGAAGGCGCTCCATGTCTGATGATACGGTAGTATCCCAATATGCAGCATATCCGGATTAGTCAAAACTATCTGGGCAAGCTTGCGAATGGGTCGCCGCTCATGTTGCGGCGTATCCCCATCATACACTGCATGCTTTATGGTTGGAAAGAGGTTAAAATCGCTAAGTTTTCCGTATTGGTCCTGTGCTAGCGCCCGGGTGGGAAACAGATACAGAGCACGTGAATTCTGCTCACGTAAGATAGTGTCGAGTACCGGCAAGTTATAGCAAAGAGTCTTACCACTGGCAGTGGAGGTTACGGTAACCACGTCCCTAGCTTACCGTGCGGCATTTATAGCTTCCGCCTGATGCGAATACAACCTACGAATCTCAAGCCGCTGCAGTGCCAAC
>JAJYCW010000043.1 GCA_021777995.1 bacterium | reverse complement strand
GACAACTACTATCCACTGGACCGCACTCTGCTTGCGGTTAACCCCGCTGCTATGCGATATGCCGGTCCGCGTGAGGCAATCTTCCACGCACTCATTCGCAAGAATTACGGTTGTACGCACTTTATTGTTGGACGCGACCATGCCGGTGTAGGAAACTATTACGGTACCTATGACGCCCAGAGAATCTTCAACAGGTTCTCATCCGAGGAGATCGGGATAGTTCCTCTGAAATTCGAGCACACCTTCTGGTGTAGCAAGTGCGGCAGCATGGCTTCCACCAAGAGCTGTCCTCACGGTGCCGAGGATCGCATCATCCTATCCGGAACCAAGGTGCGCGAGATGTTGCGAGCGGGCGAAATACCTCCCGTGGAGTTCACTCGTCCCGAGGTAGCTTCGGTGCTTATTGAAGCCATGAAGAACGGGTAACCTCCTACGGTTACCCTGTGGCGCAAAAATCGCTCAGTCGCACTGTTGTAAACGATATTCTTGCCGTTGAGCAGGAGGGTACAACGGCGGCTGGGCAATTTGGGTGTAGGGTACACTTGTTTGAATTAAACGTCCTAGCGGATGGATTGGGGAATTAGGGGTATGGCGAAAGCTGATATTGAGGTTATTAAGAAAGAGAAAGACGGCCTTGACGTGTGGGATGACCTGCAGCGATATGCTGTTACAGGGTTTAGCACCATTGAGCCGGATGACATGGCAAGACTTCGCTGGTATGGCATCTACCAACAGCAGCCTAATGTTGGCCATTTTATGATGAGAGTGAAAATACCAGGTGGCAGTATGACCGCAGAGCAGTTACGCGCGGTTGCAGCAGTCGCTCGTAATTATGGCGGTTCTATTGCAGATATCACCACAAGGCAGAACTTTCAATTTCACTGGCTTACCGTCGAAAATCTTCCAGCAGCGATAGCCCTGCTAAACAACGTTGGCCTTACAACGGTTGGAGCCTGCGGTGATATCACTCGCAATATTTGCGGCTGCCCGGTTGCAGGCATTGATCCAAATGAGATTTTTGACTGCCGACCCCTTGTTGAACAGGTAACGAACTATTTCCTAGGTAACAAGGAATTCTCAGATCTACCGCGCAAATACAAGATCTCTATCTCAGGCTGCGCAATCCACTGTAATCAACCAGAAATTAATGATCTGGGAATTCAGGCGGTGCGTCGAGGCAAGGAGATTGGGTTCCACGTGCGTGTTGGGGGCGGACTTTCCACCCAGCCTCACTTCGCTCAGAAGTTAGATATGTTCGTAAAACCTGAACAGGTATTGGACATCTGCATTGCGGTGACGAAAATCTTTAGAGACGAGGGCTACCGCAAGCGCAGAAACCACTCACGATTGAAGTTCCTCATGGCAGACTGGGGCGCGGACCGCTTTAGGCAGGAGATCATAGATCGGCTGGGCTGGACCCCAGAGCCTGCTCTTGTGATGAGCGATCCTGTTGGGGCTGTTCAGCAAGATCACCTGTGGGAAGAGAGCTTGAAGCAGCACGGGCTTCACTGGATTGGAACCTCTGTGATAACTGGTAGAGTGACCGCGGACCAATTGGACGCGGCTGCCGAAATTGCAGAGCGATTTTGCCAGGGATCTATTCGCACCACGAACCAACAAAACATCCTTTTCCCTAATATTGCGCAAGACGATCTGGATGCTGCGCGCACCGCTATACGCGCTGCCGGCTTTGAGTGGAACGTCACCCAATTCCATCAAGGCGCGGTATCCTGCACAGGTAATGAGTTCTGCAATCTCGCAATAACAGAAACCAAGGCGCGACTACGGGAAATCATCGCACATCTAGAAGACAAGTTGGTCTGGCAAGAACCGATACGTATTCATCTCAATGGGTGTCCAAACGGCTGCGGACAGCATCATATTGGCGACATCGGCCTCCAAGGCTGTCTAGCCCGCTTGAATGATGGGAGCCAGGTTGAGGCCTACGATGTATGCCTGGGTGGCAGGCTTGGAGAGAATGCCAAGTTTGTGCGCGCAATTAGTCGCAAGGTCCCAGCTGATAAAGTGAAGTTCGCAATTGAAAATCTGCTTACCCGCTTTCAGGCGAATAGAGCCGATGGCGAGACCTTTGGCTCCTGGGTTGATCGCAACAGCGATGCAGAGTTGGGCGAGGCGTTGGGACTACATCTACTTGCACAGGACGATCCAAACTGGACACCGCCTCCCCCGCGTGCCCATGCGCCTGCAGGTGTTGAATAAAGCTTAAAGCTACACCTTACGTGCTCATAACGGTCGCAGACCCATATGTTGCTCCATTATTTGAGCATTGGGTCTGCGACCGGTCATTTTGTGCGCTTTCGGGAACTTTACAACCTCGTTAGTTGTTATTAATGGTGAGTACTAAATCCTCGTTATGATGACTATTCGGTAAGAAACCAAGGTAAGCGTTACACGACTACTTCTGGTGCATCTAGCAGGCACAGAGAACTACTCAGCTCAGGGCGCCGGATGGGCGTCCTATTTTTTGTTTTCAATGATTTTCACAGAAACTTAGCATCACATGGCATCTGTAAACATCTTTGCAGGTGACATTGTATGGCAGCAACAGGAGGGATTTTTACTATGGTTCGGTTTAATCGACCGCGGAACTACGGCTTCACTCTCATTGAGTTGCTCGTAGTAATTGCAATAATTGCTATATTGGCGGCAATTCTTTTCCCCGTTTTCGCACAGGCACGTGAAAAAGCACGAGCGGTTTCATGTCTTTCAAACACAAAACAAATCGGTCTTGCAACGATGATGTACACCCAGGACTACGACGAAAAAATCATTCCAGTTTTTGAGGCCAACCCCAATGGATCGGATTTTCTTCAGGCAGCCGAATGCAATCCAAAATCTGGCTTTCACACCTGGGTGGACCTAGCTGAGCCGTATGTGAAGAGCCTTGCGCTTTGGCAGTGTCCAAGTGAAGTTGGAGACCCTCCAATTTGGACGGGCCAATACTTTAACATCTGTAATGTTCAATTATGGCCAGATTATGGATTTAACTATCAATACCTTTCAACGGCTTTAAATAACAATTTTTATGCAAGAGATGGAGTTCCGGAAGCATCCATTCAGTCGGTGGCATCAACCATTGAATTTCTCGACGCTGGCCAGGATCCTAAGCTTGCCACGGCGGGATCATACCAAATTTCGTTCGTTGCTGATCCGCCCGATGGATATACTTCCCAATACACACTAGGCTATGGAGGGTGGGGTAACGACGGAACACTTGGCCCTTACGGAAATGCCCGACCACGACACATGGATGGCGTAAACGTAGCAATGTGTGACGGCCACAGCAAGTACTACCGCATCGAGACCTTAGCGGCGGGTACAAACTGGGCAGCCACAAGATCGCAATCCACGGTTACCATTACCAATGACGCCCTGTACCGTTGGGACCTGAATAACCACAATGACTGATCGAAAACCATTCGCGTTACGCTACATTATCGCTTTGTTGGTGCTGTGCGTACTCGTAAGCTCCAGCGTAGGCTGCAGTAACTCGCAAACTAACAACCCCGGCGACCAAGCCTATAAAGGCCCGGCTAAGCCGAAATCCGGGGGCCTGCCTGCTATACAAGTGAACGGAAATTCGCTTAAACCCAAGCAGTAGTTGTGCTGTAGACTACAGCACACCTCTAGCAATCCACTAAGCTGTGACTACCAGTGCCATGGCTTAGTGGTTCTCAAAGCCTACGCTGCCCAGCCACCCACACGGCTGCCACGTTTCCATTAGCGTCCAGGGCCGTTAGGTCTGCGTCATATCCTGGCGCTACTAACCCCTTGCGATCGCCCAGCCCCAGTGCACATGCTGCGTTGTGCGACGTCATTGAACAGCATGCGGGAAGGTGCATTGATGCGGAGTTTGCAAAGGCGCGGTCTAGAGTAAGCAGACTGCCTGCCAGAGTGCCGTCCGGCAGCCGTGCTGCGCCACTTTTTACTACAGCAGGAAGGTCGCCTAACGAGAATTGGTAACCTTCTGGCATGCCCGCACCTGGAATGCCATCGGATATCAAAATTACCCCACGAGACGACTTCGCCTGCACTAGCGCCTTGCACACAGCGGGGTGCACGTGGATATTGTCCCAAATGAGTTCTGCTGTGAGCTCGGGGTGGGTCATAACTGCTCCCACTACTCCTGGTTCTCTGCTGCCAAGTGGTCGCATGGCATTGCAGCAGTGCGTAACGTGGCGCGCGCCGGCATCAATTGCGAGGCAAACCTCGTCATAGGTGGCATCGGTATGACCAATCGAAGGTATGATGCGGAGATTGGAAAGCATACGGGCGAATTCGAACCCACCACTCACCTCGGGCGCAAAGGTAACGATGCGAACAAGCGGAAGTAGATCACCAACCCAGCCCAGAAACGCCTGCGGATCTGGCGGCAGGATGAACTGCTCTGGTTGTGCCCCCTTACGAACCGGATTGATATAGGGTCCTTCAAGATGAACGCCTAGCAGGTTTGCTCCTTCCCTGCCGTGACGCATTATACTTCGAGCCGCTGATAACACCTCTCGAGTTTCGTCTAGAGGGCCAGTAACAGTAGTAGCCAGCCAGCTTGTAACACCATGAGAAAGAAGGTGCTCACCCACGGCAGTTAGTGCATCCTCTGACCCTTCCATTACATTTCTACCTGCACCACCATGAACATGGATATCGATGAAACCTGGAACTAGTGTACATGCACTCATGTCTACGTCGGTGCTGTTTGGCGTCATACCAGAGCTCCAACGTTGTATTTCAACGATCCTGCCGTCCTCAATCGATACCGCAGCCAGGGTACGCTCCGCGCGTGCGTCGGCAACTGTTCCGGCAATTATGCGGAACGTAGTCTCTCTCGCCATCACCAGTTTCTCCATACAAACAGTTTCAACCTACGATTAGCCACCATCACTACTACAAAACGATACTAAATGTCGCATTTACTCCCTAATTTTAAGTGTGTATAATTATCAATTATACCAAATAACTAGTAACTAACAGTTTATATGTAGGCTTTTGTCTACGTTGGAACCCTTGACTTGCGCGCCTCACGGAGGTACGGTGCGCGTCAGAAGACATTCCGTCAGGCAGTATGGCATGTCTTTCGTTGGCCAATTTGAGTACTCAGTATCCATTTTGCCAGCAATCTATAAGGAAAGGAGGACTGAAATATGTCCCGCATTCCGGCAGTACCCAGCAATGCAATTGTTGCTTTGCTTACAGTACTTGCAATTGCGGCCCCGGCATCATCTCCGGCAGGCCCTCCCCCGCAACACCCTGCCACAAATCAAAGCAAGACACTGGTAAAGACTGCAGCAGAACCATCTGCGTCGAAACTAATCACTGTTAGGCAGTCGTTTAAGTTTCCGGTCATCGTCCACCACTCATCCAACCTTCGTGTTGGTAGTTCACGAATACTCAAGGCTGGTGTGGACGGCTTGGAACAGGTAACTTACCAGATCACCCCCAACACAAGCGGTACAGCAGAGCGCAAACAGATTTCGGTTCGCATTCTGCGGCATTCTACGCCTGAAATTATTCAGGTAGGAATGGCTATACGGCTTCCTTCTCGTGGGTATTTTTCTGGCCGCAAAGTGATTACCATGATCGCAACAAAGTATTATGGCGTGAATGGGAGAACTTACTCTGGCCTCCGCGGCACGTACGGAATAGTGGCCGTGGATCCTCGTGTTATTCCGTTGGGCACAAGGCTGTTCATTGACGGCTATGGTTATGCCGTTGCGGCAGATACCGGTGGAGCAATTAAAGGGGATCGAATTGACCTCTGCGTGGATAGAAACCACCCTGCAAGTCACGTTCCTGATAAAGGCCCCGTTCGTGTCCACATTCTCAACTAACCCTTACTGCTGGCAGCTTGCGTTTACACGCCTGCCAGCAGATGGTATCACACAATAGAACTTCCAGATATTACCTCGCCCAGTTATGTTAACCAGATGCTACGCGAACGCAACATCCGGTTGCAAAAGCGGCTAGGGCAGAATTTCCTAATTGACCGTAATACACGCGACAGAATAGCTCGTGCAGCGAAGATGGAGATTGATTTACCAGTTCTCGAGATCGGAACTGGCCTTGGAGCTCTGACATCAGCGCTGTCGCATCAGGCCCCTAAGGTCACCACCATTGAAGTGGACACCCGGCTGATAGAGCCCCTACAGGAAACGCTAGCACCGTATAAAAACGTAACACTTATTTCTGCAGATTTCATGCACATAGACATCCCGAAGCTATTAGATGACGCCTTTGGTGCAGAAAAGGGAATTGTGGCCGCCAACATTCCTTACTACATCACCACGCCTATTCTAGAGAAGCTTCTGGCTCATCGCAGCCGAATAGCACGCATCGTTCTCCTTGTTCAACAGGAGGTCGCTAGGCGGGTTGTAGCGGCGGCCGGATCGGATGACTATGGGTCGCTTTCGCTGTTTGTTCAGTTTCAGGCGGATTCTGTCATTGTAGGCGACGTACCACCCACTGTGTTTATGCCACAACCGGAAGTAAAGTCATCGATTCTCGTGCTCACGCCATCGGAGCGTGGAACGGTACCCGTACGCAACGAAGATCGGTTATTTCACATTGTTCGAGCAGCCTTCGGGCAGAGGCGCAAAACAGTGTTAAACGCCCTAATGCGGGCCCCAGCGTCGTTTGGCCTTTGCCTGGGTATGGAAGATAGGCAAGAGCTCGAGGATCTCCTTCGGCGGTGTGGAATTAAGCCCGATCGACGCGGTGAGACTATCACGCTGCAGGAGTACGCGACTTTAGCGGACGCCTGGCCAGAGGCTCCTCCTGCAGCGAATACCAGCAACGCTAACGCCGCGCCTTAACGGCACTTGTCTGAAGTACCGCAGATTGAACGTCCACACGATTCGCGCGTCCGTGCTGTTGCCAGAGAATAAGACACACAGGGCCACTCACAGAAAGCACAATAGCGACCATTAGCGCCACGATAACCCTGTCGAGAAACTGAATTGCCGATCTTCGCCGGTTTCTTGCACACTCTGCTTCAATGTTCCAGTCCATGTCCACCATCCTTCTCGAGACCATCTATATGTGAATGCAACGGTTGAATTATTCCCCGGAGTAAACCTCCATCGCACTGCACCATTCACTAGGTTTTAATATCGTGGCCACCAGGAGAAATCTGCGAGTTGCGGGTTGCAGCAAGCAACGCTGAAGTATCGAAACTCATTAAGAGGAAGCCTAGAAGTAGTTGACATGTGACCACTTTGCAGCATGTTGGCTTCTCCTATAGCAATGTGGTGTTCGTTGCAGGCCAAGTTCTTGCACTGCAGATTGTGATCGCCAGTCTTGACCGTTAGCAAGAGGGCGTGGTACACTTAATTCGTTAAACGCGTCTGTAGCTCAGCGGATAGAGCACCAGTCTTCGGAACTGGGTGTCGGGCGTTCAAATCGCTCCAGACGCATCTCCTCTTACCTTTTTACCAAGATTACTCAATTCGTCGGTGCGCTCTGAGTGGGGTTTTAGGCTTACCCAATTACAAGAATGCAATTTCAATGGGTGTTTATGTTAAGAGGATTCAAGAATGGCTTACGATGAGGATGGGCCCAGGAGGATTCGAACCTCCAACCAACCAGTTATGAGCCGGGCGCTCTGCCGTTGAGCTATGGGCCCCGGTGCACTACGAAGTGTACCTTCCAGGCGCCGGATTGTCAAGGAAATGACTCGTTACCAATCCATACCACGTTCGTATTCCTCACCTTTTACCCCAGGAATTGAGTTTTACTATCCCTGAAGCGCCCGAGCATCCATTGTGAGCGCACGTGGATGGACGGTTGCGGGTAGGGCGAATGGGAATCCCCACGGTTGGCGACACTCTGTGATTGCCGTTGGACCACAATACTTGCATGCAGAATTGTAAAATGGATCCGTTAGACAATCTACCTTAATGTGAATGCAACTCCACTTTACAACCTTGAAGGGTGGTATCCATTTTGCACGTCGCATCGCACAGGAAGTCGACAACTGCTACGTTCCGTTATTCAACTGACCACAGCAAAGCCAACCATGAGTATGTCCGAACAGAATGTGCGGAGCAGGTCTGACACAGGCGACGATCCCGATTGGGTGGTTGCAAATGGGGTTTCATTAAGGTAGTTTGCCTAAGGCATCATCAGCAAATAACACGGTTTGGGGTAATGGAACGGAATAGAGGACGGCGGAGAGCCGTCTGGGCCGCGAGTCGCCCAGTAAATACGCACCAGCACACTGGCCCGTACCTTATAGTAGACCTATTCCTGTTTGGAATAGGTCAGTGGGGTGCGAATCGACTATCATCGCACTCCACTGACCTTCCGGTTTGCCAGAGTCTAGCAGCCACTCCAGATTAGAGTTCTACACTTCACATGGTTCCATGGGCAGAACACGTCTTAAGGTTGCCCAGTACCAGAGTTGGAAGCATGTTGCGGCATCTAGAGATTCCTGTCGAACGTACCTCGAAACGGTATTACCCAGGTTATATCGTCTAGCATTTGCGCATACCCGAACCGTTGCCGCTGTGCGGTATTGTGTTGCACTACCTCTGTCGTTAGCTTAAGTTAACGGCGAACACAAGAGTGCTACATTCACCTGTACAGAATGCGAGCTGCTATCGCGTTGGGTAACGCTAGCACCGATGGTGTCTAATTCGACCCGCCTGACGGGCTAATTCGCGCCGGCGGATTTTGGAATGCCTTATAGAGTGCCCAATAACAGGCCTTCGGCTTGTAGTTGACATCAAATGGCAACCCGTTAGCGGGAAAGAGCCATGAGTGTTTATCCGTAAACCCCCACATAAACAGTGCCTGACAGTTAGGATCTGCCAGACAGATATTAGCAATTTTCGAATAGATATCCGCCTGCAATTTCCAATCTGGCTTGGTACCGTCGGTACCACAATCCAGTTCGGTAACCTGCCACTTAAACCCAGCAGCATCTACCGCATCGGTGTTAGCGGTATTCAAAATGCTCTGCGCCCATCGCGTGTTTTCATGACACTGGAATCCAATACCGTCGATGGGAACATTCTTGTTCTTGAGTGCCGCAAGGTACGCTAGCATCCCGTTGAACTTGGGACCCGGACTTTCTGTTCCGTAATCATTATAGTAGAGTTCTGCTCCAGGGTCCGCCTCATGCGCCCATCTAAATATGTTGGCCATATAATGATCACGGCCAAGGTGCTCGTACCAAAAGTCATGTATTAAGTTCCCTTTGCCATCGAAGCACTCATTGGTCACATCCCAGTATTTCACAACATCGGAGTACCGTTGCATCCGGGTAAAAATGTACTTTTTCACCATAGCTTTGATTTGTGCATTGGTAAACGTAGTATGAACACCGTCTGGTGAAATCCATCGAGGAATCGCTTTGTTGTATACCAGCACATGTCCGCGCATAACCATGTGGTTTGCTCGTGCAAGATTTGCTACGGCGTCTGCTCCACTATTATCTATTATAGGTGTACCTGTAAGCGGGTCACCTTTCCAGCCGGTAAAGGAGTACATCTTCAACTCGTTTTCGCACCCGGTAATGTTGAATTCCCGAATGGCTGTGCTGGCATATTTTGATCCTGGCGGAAGGTTCTTGAGGTATGTTCCGTTGAGTTCAGAACCAATGAGCAGCTCATGGGCTCCTGGTAAATTCTTGAGACCAATTGACGTTTGTGCAGTAGCGGAAATAGACAAAGCTGGCAGCAGTGCCGCTGAAAGTAGTACAATGGCTAGCCGTTTCACGTTTAACGCAACCTCCTCATCTTTCATGGTGCAGAGAGTTCGAGATGCCATACTAAGGAATTATAACAGTGAAATAGGCGCTTTACGCCATGCTTTAACGTTATTTTAGAACTATTTTGCAAGGGAGGTTACATTTCATGACTGCAATAGCAGGTGAAATCCTCCTGTTAACGAGCAGGTGAGGAGCAACATACAAAATGTTTGCACGGCAACAACGAAAGATTAACATCAACTACGGATTAATATAGTAGACCGGCATGACTTCAGAAAAAAACCTTGTTCCTGTAACCATGTAAACGGAGGTGGTGCAGATGCGGCGATCGTTCATACGAAGACCGTCCATTAGAGGACGGATTGCTGCCCGAACTTCATGGAAGAGGTATGTTCGCCACAACCTGGGATTTAAGGCGCCGCGCGGCTACGGATGGATCACCAACCCAAAAAGAGCATTGTACAATAGAGTGTACTACCGTACCAGTAGAGGCTGCATGGTAATACCCATGATCGTTCTCGCAGTGATGCTGTCAGTAAGAGCCCTGTTGCGCTGAATCGTTGAAAACGTGTCGCCGACTGTGAACTAGAACTATATCGGGAGCAGCCGGCACAGCCGCGGGCGCAAACGAGCAGAAATAGGCTGCTCAAGTTCCAACGTAATAGACATGGGTCGGCTTCCCGTATGGCTACGGTAATGCGCTGGGCCAAGGAACCAGTACGGAGCCGATCTACCGTTGCTGACTTTATCCTCCCGCACTGCAAGCAGTATGGTGGTAGGGTGGTCTCCATGTTGTTGATATCGTATACCAGTTGCGCTATCCTGCGATGTAGTAGACTGTGACTGCCAATGGAATAACCGCTCGTCGATTGCGTAGTCCTGGTACATCGTTGTTGGGGAATATTCCTCCTCGGCCTTATTCAGCGTCACAAAGAACAGATCGTAGTGATGAGTTTTGTTATAATAGACCCCTTCGCGCACTTCCTTGGGATCAGCAAGCGACCATGCACCCAGCCCGGCAAGTAGTTCATCACGAGAGTACCTGGCATGCAATTCCAATGCGCTGCTGAACGGCAGGCCACCGGTAGGCGGATCTTCAACCACCATGTCCAATTTCAGCGTTAACAACTCGTAGAGCTCATCTCGGAGACCTGGATTGGCGTTTAACCGGCTCTCCGCTTCTTCCCGAGAAGTGGGTTGCCTGTCACCGAATAAGGAAGCAAACAACATATTAAGCGACAACTCTAGAAGCGTGGCTGCAGCACCTTGTAACCCGTTGCGGTGCGCGTCTAACCAGGATAGCAGGCGCATGATGTGTGCTGGGGCATCAAGATGAATGAGCCTACATAGGCCCGCTTCAATACATTTCGCAACTGGTGTACGCGTTAACTCTCTGCCAAATGCTCTGTCTTTTGCCCAACTCCACCCGTGCCCATTGCGGTAAATAGTTTCCAATCCCACCCCATGATGTTCCATGAACGCCTGTAGTGAGAGTGGCTTTCCGGTTTCTTCCTCGAAATGACGTAATAATTCGGGCAGGCTCCGAATGTTGAGCGACGCTTCTATGTTACGAAGCACATGTTCCATCGCCTGCTTTTCTAAGCGTATAGAACAACCTGCAGGCATATAGGGCATACCCTGCTGAAGATCCTTAGGCAGCAATGTCACAGGGCGCCCTGTTAGCGCCGCAAACCGTGCGCCAAATCTGAAGTTTCTGTTTGCATCGCCTATGAAGTCGAGTACTGTGAGGCACTCCTTACCCTGACTTATGCGAAGTCCCCGGCCCAATTGCTGTAGAAATACCGTCAAGCTCTCCGTGGGCCTTAGAAACAGAATTGTATCTACTTCAGGGATATCTACCCCCTCGTTAAATAGATCCACAACAAACAGGAAATTTATCTTGCCAGTGCGTAGAGCCTCTCGAAGTTTCTGGCGATCCTCGTCACTGGTATCCGCAGATAGCGCTTCCGCGGCAATGCCGTAGGCTTGAAAATACCGAGCCATAAAATTCGCGTGCCGCACTGAGGCACAGAAGCCAAGTCCACGGGCACTATGAGGATCCAACAGCTTTTCGTGCACCTCACGAACCACGAGACTTGCCCGTTCATCATTGGTGTCAAGAAGGTCTGAAAGCTCCTTCTGATCGTAGCTGCCCATCACCCATTTTACGCCTGCAAAGCTAACCGAATCTGAAACCCCAAAGTATTGAAACGGCGACAGCAGACCGCGGTTGATCGCTGTAAACAGCCTTAATTCGGCAGCAATTCTCCCACCAAAATAGTGAAGAATATCCAGGTTGTCATGACGCTCCGGGGTGGCCGTAAGCCCTAGGAGGATACGTGGCTTAAAATGATCGAGTAGCGTTTTATAACTTCTGGCCGCTGCATGATGAAACTCATCAACCACAATGTAGTCATAAAAGTCCGCAGGTAAATGGTCTTGAAGCTGCCTGCTGTTGAAACTTTGGATTGACACGAAAAGATGATCAAAACCGCGGGCACTATAGCTGCCTACCAGCAACTCACCAAAATTGTAATCCTGAAGTATGCGCCTGAAGCAGTCGAGGCTCTGCTTGAGGATTTCCTCGCGGTGTGCTACAAAGAGCAAACGAGGCCGACGACCTTCTGCATACTGTTTGTAATCCAGGCCTGCAATAACGGTCTTACCTGTACCGGTTGCGGCAACCACAAGGTTACGATAGCGGTTATGGATGGTGCGTTCTGCGCGCAGACGGTCTAGCACCTCCTCCTGAAATGGATAGGGCCGTACATCGAAATGGAAAGCAGGCAAATAATCTGAGTCACGGCGCTGCTCTCGAACAAGAGCTGCCTTTAGGTGTTCTAGGTCGTTCACAACGTATGGCGTCATTTCATCGGCATTCCAGTATGAGTCAAACGTACCCACAACCTTTTGCCAGAGGTGAGGCGATTCTGCCTGGCTTATCCGTGTATTCCACTCGAGGCCATCGGTAAGCGCCGCCTGTGAGATGTTAGAAGAGCCCACATAGGCGGTACCGTACCCGCTATTACGGTGAAACAGATAAGCCTTGGCATGTAGTCTGGTGCTTTTTGTATCATAAGAAACACGCACAGCCGATGCAGGCAGATTAGAGAGTACCGTAACGGCGCGTTCGTCTGTAACACCCATGTACGTTGTAGTAATTACCCTGAGTGCCGGCTCTTGTTGGTCGCTATGTTCTTCACAGAATGACCGTAAATCCCACTGCATCAACCGTAGTCCACTCCACTTCACAAATGCGCAAAGAATATCCACTCTGTCCGCAGACTGAAGTTCCTGCGACAAAAGGCTTGCCAGTGACGGGTCTACAGCAGAACCAGTCAGTAGACTACTTGTGGAAAGGCCCACCGAGGGTACCGGTAGAGGTGTGTGACCACGTTCGCGAATTTCAAGGAGCCTTGTACCAGTTATGAGGTTCGGATCAGCAGGTTTCTGCGAAGTCTTTCTGCCCAGCAGGTCGATAATCTGGTTGACTGTATCCACCTGCCGCTGTAGCCGATCGCTTGATGGCAGCGACTCAAGCGCGGAATGCAGAGCCCGTTGCAAGTAGCGCGCAAGCATGAAGCTGCTTTCAGCCTCGTCAAGTTCCGCAGTTACGATTTCCTGCTCAAGCTTATCCAGCCTGCGCCGAAGCACCTGGTCGATAATGCAATCGTATAGCCCTGCTGGCAGCATCGAGCGCTCCTTCTGCTTCGTGTATAAGCACTGTGAAATGGGACAGTTACGGTGAGCGGGCATTGCGCGCCCACGTCACGATGAGCAATCTAACTGATACATGGCCGGCTGCTATCCGCGCTAGGCAGTCAGAGCCGTCTGCCATGCCGCGGCGTGATCCATGATCTCCCGTGCCAGTTGAAGGTCCCTGGACACATTGTGGAAGCCGTTACGAGCAACCTCCATTGAATCCAGGTCAACAAACCAGTTCCCGACCCACCAAAAAGGCTGTCTGGCAATTGAGAATGGTAGTACCCTTCGCTCCTCTGTGCTAAGCGGAGGTAGGGCGGCGCTGTTGTACATTTCCACTAACGAACGTGCATAGCCGATAAGTGTATCGGTGTCAGCAGATTCGCTCCAGAAGTCGCTCAGAGCGAAGTAGAGGGTTCTGGCAAGGTCATCCGTACGGGCAGTCCTTCCCATATAATCGAAGTCGGCGATGAGCACGATATCATTACCCGTAAAAAAGACATTGTTATCCCAAAAGTCCCCGTGCGTGCGCTGATATTTGAGTGCTGCTAAATACGGCCCTTCAGCTATCACGACTCTTTCAGCAAGGTCTTGCATCATTGAAGAAATCTCGATCTCCTCTCTGGATGGCGACCAGATTCGCACTCTGTCCTGCACTCTGGTTAGAGCCGGTAAGACGTCGACGGATTCGATGTGATTAGAGAACAGCGGAGCGTCACCATGAACATCGTAAGGCAAAGTCGCCAGTACACCATGAATGCGGGCCAACCACGGCATCGCCATGGTAATTCTCTCAGGTGTATCCATCTTCGCGGTACTAGGCACAAACGATTCCACTTCCATAAGGCTGTCTTGATGGTAAGCAAACTTCTGGTTCACGCTTGTAATACGAGCGGGTGCGCAGGGCACACCGTGTTGGAGCAGCACCTCACGTGTCGTCTGAATCGCCATCAAGCGCTGCCTGCTCACCGAGGGCCGGTAGACACGTGCAACACATGGTTCGCCTTCCGCTTCAAAATACACATTCAGATTAGAGGAGCCGCCGATGTCGCGAACATTGAGAACCTGGGTAAACCCATATGCCTGCCTCAATGAGGTGAGCAGTGCCGGTGAAATACTCGGCCGACGCCCCCGTATGCCATTGCGTGCATTATCGTCGCTCAACGCCTTTACCTCCGAGTACAACGTTTCACAGCACAACCGCACTATCACCCGCGTTTAGCAACGCAGACACGGTATTTCAAATGGTTATGCTCTGCTCCTACCAGTATACATGCCACCAGCCGGTGATATTGCACGATGCGCTGCACGCCAGATGAAACTATACGGTAACTGCCCAGTTTACCGATAGCCTCTAAATCTTATAATTATGATTTTACAGCTGGCGCCCATTATAGATCTCGGGCACGCCAATTAGCAAAAACGCCTTTTCTTAAGTCTGTTTATCATTAACAGCCGTGTTAAATTTACTGCGATAATAGAAATTTAACCTAATCTTAACCTCATGCTAAAGTTTGCGCTCTACAATCGTACAACTCATCTATTATGCCCTGCACACAATTGTGGTCTAATAGATGATGGAGAGACCTAGCGAGGTTGGAACTTAATTCTGGCCCCGAACACGCAGTCAGGAACAACCAACAATGCTAATCTCTTAGGGTCGAAAACTGAATAGGCCATGAGATCATGTAAGCGTGACAAAGAATTACAGGTTGGTAAAGGCGCATCCGCGCCCAATCAAAAGGGGAGATTCCATGAGATCAATTGCACCACAATCTAAGGATGAACTCGGCGGATTTACACTCATTGAGCTATTGGTAGTTATTGCAATTATCGCCATTTTAGCTGCAATCCTTTTTCCTGTGTTCGCTCAAGCCCGCGAGAATGCGCGAAAAATTAGCTGCACCAGCAACCTGAAGCAGTTGTCTCTTGCGGTAGGGATGTACGTTCAGGATTATGATGAAACGTTCCCCTGTGTCACAGCAAACAACAATCCGCCCATTCCAGGAGCGCCGTTCGAAGGATGGATTCAGAACGACATCGTCTTTCTTATTCAGCCCTACGTGAAAAGCTATCAGGTTTTCTTTTGTCCTGATCGGCCACTCACAACGAACCCTAATGGCGATTTCTGTAACCCCGGTACTGGCGCACCCCAGCCTGTTTGGGGCTACGGCTATAACTGGAGCAGTGGCTACGGCCCTGGTGGAAATCCGCACAGCCTGTGGAACCAGGGCGATGGATGCGTCATGGCAGATACACCTTCGGGAACACTGCCCGGACGAGCCATCGCCGCTGTAAACTTCCCCGCACAGTTCATCATTCTCGGAGACACGGCAGACACGCCTCGCCAAACGCTGCACACCGCGGTGTATGATACGCGTTGTAACCCCTCAAGCGGGTGGAATTCTGATATGCCTAACGGGGCACGGCATAACGGTGGCAACAATTTTGCATTTGCAGATGGCCATGTAAAATGGTACAAGGTCAACCTAACGTATGTTGACCCCTACAACGTAGGTGTCACTACGCCTGCTGTAGTTCCAAACCGCTACTGGTTCAGCGCCACTTGGGATGGCGTCTCTCACTCCCCGTAACCACCACCATCAAGCAACTCGATTTTACCCAGTGTGATGCCCCCGCATTCGTGCGGGGGCGACACTTGAAAGGATTTGCATAATTGAAGAGCAATCGAACCAGATACATGAAATTAGCACTGAGCGCTGCAATACTTTTAGCTGCATACACGATCATGGTGGGCTGTAACAGTAATTCCGCGCCAACCTCACCCAACGCGAGCACCGCGGCACCAGCACGCTTACCGGGTGAGGATCCGCACGCCTATCCCGGTGCCGTTCCCAAGGGTATGAAGAAATAGCGCGGCGTGGCAACCTCGGCGGAGTTGGGGTCGTGCAGATAATTAAGGGGATCAACCGAAGTCTACTGATACTTGCACGACAGAACAGTGACAACGGACACATTGGAGGCGGCAGACAGCAGCCTCCGTGCAGCACAGAAATGAAATAACCGATATGAACCAGTTAGGGAGGGCTTACTTGCCGCGTCGCTTCCGCAACTACTTTAGAAACAGCATCCTCCAGCGTACCTTCCACACTGCAGCCTGAGGCAAGTTTGTGTCCACCTCCGCCGAACACCCGAGCGATTTTCGTGACATCGCACCCTTCACGAGAACGGAGACTAATCCGAACCGATCCGGGCTTCACTTCGCGAAATAGAATTCCAAGTTGAACGCCTTTTACCGAACGCAAATTGGAAACAATGCCTTCGGTGTCGGCATCCACTGCCCCAAGCCGCTGAAAATCCTCGTAGCCAATTGCCGACCATGCAATCTGTCCATCAGGGCTCACTTCCATTCTGGTGATAGCGAGGCCCATAAGCTGTAGTGCAGCGAACGAACGGTTTTCAAAGACCTGTTCGGCTATGGGAGCTGGGTCGGCGCCCAGGCGCTGCAGATGAGCAGCCAGCGCAAAAGTGAGTGGTGTAACGTTCAGAAACCGGAACGAGCCCGTGTCTGTAATGATGCCGGTCATTAGGCAGACCGCCACTTCTGTGGTTAACAGGTGTTGATGGCATGCAGCTTGAAGTGAACGGAGAAGGTGATAGACCAGTTCTGCGGTTGCAGCAGCACGCGCGTCGACTAGCTGCACGTCACCGAACAGACCGTCACTCACATGATGGTCGATGTTAATCAACAAAGGCGCCGACTCAGCTAGCGGGGCTACCGCACTGCCAATGCGGTTTATGGCACCTGCATCACAGATTATGGCTAGATCGAAATCTTGCGGCGGCCCGGAAGTTTGAACCCATGAAGCACCGGGCATCCATTCGTAGATGTCCGGCACTCCATGGGCCGAATAGGGTACCACTTCCTTACCTAAAATCCGAAGTGCATGCGTTAATGCAAGAACACAGCCCAGCGTATCTCCATCTGGGTTTACGTGAGCCGCCAGCATAATGCGGTTGGCACGGCAGATGGCCTCCACGGCCTGGCGATAAGGAAGCTTCATGGAAGTGTTTTGTCACCTGGTTCCTCGGTGGTTTCCACTGGCACAAGGTCTGCCTCCACCGATTTCAGCAACTCAAAAATATGCTGTCCGCGTTCGATACCCTCATCATAGAGAAACGTTAGCTCAGGAGCGACGCGCAGGTGCGCCCGCCGGGCAAATTCGCCTCGCAGCATGCCCGCTGCACCATTAAGAATGCGCAGACTATTTGCACGCACCGTTTCGTCGCCCAGGACGCTTACATATACCCGCGCGTTTCGCAGGTCACGTCCAATTTCTGCATCAGTTACCGTAACAAAACCAAGCCGTGGGTCGCGCACTTCCCGGTGAATCATCTCGCTTATCTCATGGATCATTTGCGATTTCACACGATCCTGTCTCAGGGTCATGGCTGCGTTCTCGCTTTCTTAAAGAAATTCCATCTCGATAGTGCTAACCTCGGCGGTCAGGCAGTTTTCAAACTCATTCACCACGTTATCCAGAACTTGATTGACATATCTTCGGTTGTTGGCTACGCAGGCAACACCAAGAGTGGCCTGGTGATGCCTGTCCATATCGGCAATCTCAGCAATTGAGATATTAAATTTGCGCCGTGAAGTCGCAATTAAACTCTCAAGTACCTGACGTTTATCCTTTAGTGATTGTGCCTCGGGCAGGAACAATCCAATCGTTAATATGCCAATCTGCATTTGGATCGTCTAATTACACTCGTTGAATCTGTTTCATTTCGAAGCACTGAAGAACGTCATCGGGTTGAACGTCGCTCCAGTTTTCAACCACAATACCACATTCAAACCCTTGGGCAACCTCGCGTACGTCATCCTTTACTCGGCGTAGAGTGTCAATCCGGCTAGTGTACAGAGTTTGACCACCCCGGATAATGCGTACTTCACCACCACGTACCAATTTGCCATCCGTAACCATGCTACCTGCAATCACCTGGCCCTTAGGTGTTTGGAAGCGCTGAAGAACCTTTGCGTTACCCAGGATATTCTCTTCAAATACCGGAGCGAGCAGGCCATTCATTGCTCTATCTATATCCTCGGTTAAATTATAGATAATGTTGTAGGTGCGAATTTCTACGCCGTCTCGCTCAGCAGCGCGCTGTGCCGCCTGATCAGCGCGTACGTTAAAGCCAATGACAATCGAGTTTGTTGCAACCGCAAGACTTACATCCGACTCGTTGATCGTACCCACTCCGCTAAGCTTCACGGTAAGCCGCACCTCGCCATCGGTGCGATCAGCGCTCATCTTATTCAATTCGCTCACTACGGCCTCAACGCTGCCCTGCACATCACCCTTTACGATAACATTGAGATCCTTAAGCTCCCCTTCCGAGACCTTTTCAGACCACGCTTCAATGGTGATGCCTCTGCGGTTGTCGCCCAGCCTGGTGTTTCGTGCGTCCTGCAGACGCTCGTCCACGATCTTTCGGGCCTCGCGCTCGTTCTTCACTACCTCAACTGTGTCACCGGCATCGGGCGCCATGCTAAGACCTTGTACTTCTACTGGCGTAGAAGGCCCCGCCTTGTACAGGCGTTCACCGCGTTCATTGGTCATGGCGCGCACCTTGCCTTGCGTGCATCCGGCGACGAGGCAGTCCCCAACATGGAGCGTACCGCTTTGCACCAGCACAGTAGCCACTGGTCCGCGCCCCGGTTCAATCGACGCCTCAACGATGGCTCCAACCGCATGACCATGTGCGTCGGCCCGATAGTCGTTTACCTCGGCCACTAGAACAATGTACTCAAGGAGTTCCTTCACACCAGTTCCGGTTTTAGCAGAGACGGGCACTGCAATGATATCGCCTCCATACTCCTCTACCACGAGGTTATGCGCCGTAAGTTGCTGCTTGATGCGGCTGGGATCTGCCCCTTCCTTATCAATTTTGTTAATTGCTACAATAATTGGCACATCTGCAGCCCGCGCATGTTGAATCGCCTCGATGGTCTGAGGCATAATTCCATCATCTGCCGCAACAACCAGGATAACAATATCGGTTACTCTCGCGCCACGAGCGCGCGTTGCAGTAAATGCTGCATGACCAGGTGTATCAAGAAACGTAATCTTCCTGCTCTCACCGTTGTGGTCTATCTCAACCTGATAAGCACCAATATGCTGGGTAATGCCGCCAAACTCACCACTAGCAACGTTCGTTTTGCGAATGGTATCAAGCAGCGATGTCTTCCCGTGGTCTACGTGGCCCATAATAGTTACTACCGGTGGACGAACCGGCAGCACGCCACTGCCTGGCTTGGGACGGGCAGGTAGCTTTGGCTCAGGTTTGGGCTCTCGCTTTACTTTTACCGTGTAACCAAAGGCCGCGGCAACCTTCTCTGCAGCTTCTGGGCTCACCCTCTGATTCATTGCAACGAGCTGGCCAAGTTCCATCATTTTCTTTACAGCAGCATTTGGCGCAACGCCCATTGCTTCAGCAATCTCTTTGAGCGTGGAATTTGCACCTACCTCAATAGTCTTTTCATTACCAGCTAGCATCTGGCGCACGGTGACCGCAGTTTCAAAATCAAGGAGTGACGCTGGGCCATCGGCTTTCACCCCCAGGTCATTTAGTACAAGCACAAGCTCCGCGTCTGTCATTTGAAGCTCGTTTGCAAGTTCCGAAATTTTTATTCCCTTTGCAACCGTCATACCTTGTTCTCCTTGTCCATTATCCTTTGGTGCGGCTCGTCGACACCCGCTGGCACCACGGCTTCGTTCGATGGCTCCTGCATCGAACTGGCCGCTGCCTTCAGTTCGTTAAAAACGTCAGCACTTATCGAACTTGTGCGCAGTGATCGTTCCAGTCGTTTTTGCCGCTCGGCCTGTGCTATGCATGCATCTGCAGCGCATACATAAGCACCTCGGCCATTCATCTTGCCCTTAGGGTCATAGCATACGGTACCATCTGGTTGGCGAACAACGCGCAACAGACCACGCTTCTCATCGGTGGTGCGACAAGAAACGCACGTACGTACCGGCTGTTTTCTTACTTTCAAATTGGAAATTCCCCGTTATAAACAGGGGCGAAGGAGAGTGTTCACAGAAAGGGGGAAGAGTAGGGTGAGCACCGATCTAGAGGAATGAAATCGGCGCGGGGCGAAAATACGCACCCCTCGATTTACAGTTCCATCGCAAACTCCCGCTCACCGGCTGCAGTTTCAGCACAACCGGACAACCCGGTTGCGTCATCACTCAGACTTACCCTGTACCATTTCTGGCTTGAACTCACAATCAACCCTGCGTTGGAGCGGATCATGCCCGTAGTTCTCCATCATCATTGATGGGATCTGCTGACTGACCACGATGTATCCCGTCGGCGCCCAAGGCGTCGCCAGGGTTACGTGCCACCTGAGATTCACTCCTAATGTCAATACGCTGACCAGTAAGCCTGGCAGCAAGGCGCACATTTTGACCCGCCTTACCTATTGCGAGTGACAATTGGCTGTCGGGTACGACGACGAAAGCACTTTTTCCTTCTTCGTTTACAGTAACCTTACTCACCTTTGCAGGCGAGAGTGATTCGGAAATGAAGAGCGCCATATCCTGGTTCCATCTCACGATGTCAATTTTCTCATCATACAGCTCGTTAACCACTGCCTGAACCCGTGTTCCCCTGTGACCAACGCATGCGCCAACAGGATCAACCTTTTCGTCACGGCTGGCAACTGCAATTTTACTCCGCGCCCCTGGCTCGCGCGCAACGCTTTTTATGGTAACGATTCCATCGGCTATCTCTGGCACTTCCAGCTCAAACAACCTACGTATTAGGCTGGGATGAGTGCGGGACACCATCGCCTGATCGCCCCTCTGACTGTCTTTAACATCCAATACGTAAACTTTAAGTCTGTCGTTTATTCTATATGGCTCTGTATCCACCTGCTCTTGAGGTGGCAGAGCTGCTTCAAGCTTGCCTAGCGCAATAATCACCGTGCGCCCCTCGCGACGCTGTACGGTACCCGTCATCACCTCGCCTTGGCGTTCACGAAATTCGTCCAGCACCTTCGCACGCTCGGCTTCGCGAATATATTGAGTGACGCTTTGCTTTGCTCTGTGGGCAGCAATCCGACCGAAATCGCCCATTGATGGCAGGTCGACGTTTACAATATCCCCTACCTTGGCCTGGGGATTGAGCGCGCGAGCCTCAGCGAGATCAAATTCGTTTATAGGATCAGTCAGCTCTTCCACCACATGCTTAACGGCATAGACCCTAAACGGTAAAGCCTGGTGACTGCGCGAGTCAATTGAGACACGCACGTCCCCAAGTACCGTATGGTTCTTCATGTGGTTTTTGTAGGCTGCTGCAAGCGCCTGCTCCACTGCTTCTACCAGGCGTTCTAAAGGAATATCCTTTTCTCTGGCAATCTGCTGAAGCGCTTCCAAAAACTCGCTCATGGCTGCTCCCCGCACGAGGCCCTCGTGTGGCCGAATTGTGCACCGTACCTCCGGTAGCAGAAGAGAGTGGGCATGAACCCACTCTCGCCGGGCAAACTGCTCGCGATCCTTTGCAAAGTATAGCATACGAGACCTAAAATTGCAAGTAGCCTGGCCGCTCCACCGGTCTGGCGAACGGTCCGGCAGTGCCTGCTGCATCCAGCTAATTAGCCAATATCGCGTTGCTCACTTGTGGCCTTCCTAGCCTGCAGAAACGAGGGTAACTACTGCCTTACCGTCCTTAAGCGGCACGGACCAGAGGCCGCGAACGCGCTTGTATTTTGCGGTAGCGTACCAACTGTGACCGCGGTTGGCAACACTGGTGACGCGAGCTGAGAGCAGAGCCGACCGGATAAGCGCTGATCTCGCTGCGATTACAACGTTCACCACGCCAGTTTTGGTGTTGTACTGAATGCTCTTGAACTCGCCTACCTTCAGCCGTATCCACAGGCCAAGCGGCGCCAGGAATGCCCGTCGGTGGAACCCATCTCGAGGTGACACTACAACATTGGTACCGGTATGGGTCACGGCACAGCCAAATCCCAGCCAGCCAAACCGTGAACTGTGTACAAGGTATGAGCCGTCATTTCTGGCGTAACCATAAAACGCAATGCCATAATCTGCACTGTACGGGTCAAAATTTAATACCGCTGGATCGGCTACAAATCCATACGAAGCAAAACCACTTGGGTAGATGTTCGCCATGAGCTGATCCATACCAGCATAGCCGACGCGCAGTAGGTAGAGGTTAGAGGGGTGCCTTCGGAAGTCGTCCAGTACAGGGATTGAGTTAATTCCGCTGCCATAATGGTTGGTCATTCGGACGATCTGCCGATAGTGACAGCCATTTACTGCGCCGTCCCAATACCGTCTTGCAGCTCCGTTATATGCCCAGTTGGCCACCAGAGGCATATAGCCCAAAACGGCATCTATCGTAACCCGTGCCTTGTTATTGGCGCCTAAATAGCGGCACCATGTATATATCTCCTCCTGACCGGTAGAGTCCCATGGCATCTCACTACCAAACGGATATTTGCGCGTGATCCAGTAGCGTTCGCGGCTGTGCATGTAATCCCGCATCTTATCCGCTCTGGCGGTCCAACCTTCCGTCTGCATATCGTGAATGATTTTTGGAAATATACTGCCAACCATGAGGCCAAATTGCGCATATCCCGGTGCAAACTGCTTGATCGCCATGGCAGTACGATACGCGTGAAGCAGGTACCAACTCCAGCTGTGGATCAGTTTGAGGCCGGGGTGCGTGCGGGCTATCCTATACATTGCCCAATAGACTGATGCAACGTGAGGATAGTTAAACGTGCGCCACGTCGTCTCCGATCGTGCCTTATCCCATCCCTGGTCAACCGTATAGTGGTACGTTGGCAGAAGTTTGGGCTCATAATAGAAGAGACTCGCTCGCACAGAGTAGTTCTTGTTCTGCACGTGTCCCCAAAGGCAGTGCGAAACATACTGATCTAAAAGATGCACCTCGTGAACGTTGAGTCTGTTGGCATTTTTCATTGCCATTCCAACGGATGGCCCGGCTCCCACCTCGTCGCTTAACCCAACGAACCAGCTGTTGTATCGCTGCAGAACCATGCTCCTCGTCGCCCGGTCGTAACCAAGGAAGGAATCGGTCCGGTGAAATGGATCCGTCGGATCATCAAACCATTGATGCGAAGCCATAAATGAACCATACCTTGAGACCTGCACAGTCTCCGGTGGGGTTACGAAATATTGGATGTTCTGAACTGTGCCGTTCGTGTAACGCACCGAAACGAGGCACCGCCCATGAACTTTCGCGGCAAGCGCGTAACCTACCCATCCCGTTGCAATCTTGTGACGATAAGGTTTAATCGACATCGCACTGTGAGGGATGCAATCGATGGCCGCGATCTTGTGGTTTGCATGTAAAAACAGCTCAGCCGGTTGATTGGTTGGTACAACGTAGCCTGGTATTCCCACCGCAACCGGTCGCTTGTTGGCCATCAACGTCTGCTGAATCTGCTGCACCCCCGGAGAGGTTGCAAACCTGAAGGTAAAGTTTGTTGATTCATCGGGCCGCAGTACGCGTTCAGTAGCCGGGTTCCATGGTTGTACCCCACGCCAATCTTGGTGTAGGTACGCCTGAGTACAACACATCCATTCGTAAAAGCCTTCAAACGTCACCCCACGAGGAGTTGGGTCATCATAAAGTGGCCGGTATGCCTCAAACGGCGTTTTGTGGTCTGGCAGTACTAAAAGGGCAGGACCGTGCCCATTTAGACGCGTAACCTGCAGGTACCCGCCATCCTCTCCAATGCAAGGGTCTGCAAATGAACAGGTATCATGCGCCTGATTAAGGCTCTTACCAGAAAGGTCATTGTTAAAAACCATCGCCGCACCAAATGCGCCTAAGGTAACCGGATAACGGTGCGGATTATAAAGCGTGTACCGGAGCAGAAGCTGTCCGTTCTGCACCATCCATCGTCGCACAACGCGTATGGGGCAGTTGCCCGCCACGGTGTTCGTTAAGTCATACGCAGAGATGGCATTACCCGGTGGAAGTTTGTGAGCATTCGCAGCATTGTGCGCCGTCGTAAAGTTTTGCCAGCTGCCACCTCCAGACTTCAACCGGAAGGTACAGTCACCAAGGTAGTAGAATCCTGGACCAGAACGTGACGAAACGCGATCGCCTGGCACAAAGTTGAAATCCGAGCCAAGTGGCATTAGTGCCACCGCACCACCCGTCGCGTTTAGGAGGGTTAGCTTAAAGCCTCCTGCCTTAACCGTACGAACGCCGTCCGCAAGGTACCCTTCCGCATCGGAAGCTTTCGCGCCGTAGTGTTTCGCCTCGGTCGTAAAATCGCCTAATATCTGCTTACCGTCAAGTGCCACACCATAAATCTTGATTGAGGCAATAACGAGGGAACCTGCCTGCTGAGCGCCGGTGTATTCATTTTTGAACTGAATTTTTCCGTCCTGCGCCGTCTGGGCTGCAATGGTAATTGCAGCGTTATCTGCAGTGTTAATCGTTGTGCTAAGCGTCGCTTTCAACAAACCATCATCATATACTTTAGCGGTATGTCCGTCGTAAGTGTAAGCTAGCAGGTGCCAGCGATCTGCGGACGGTACCCCATTCCAACCCAGGTCATCACTCCAGTGAGCCATGGCTCCATAACCGGGGTTCGCCCCCCAGCCAAATGCCATGAGTGACCCTGTTGGACCGCCACGCCTGCCCCAGGATATCATGGTTTCCTCGTCAGAGTCGATGCTGGGATTGAGTGCCCAAATTTCTATCGTGCGGGGATGACTTCCCACCAGCGCTTCTGGAGGCATTGGGCCGACGAATGCATCCGTACGACCATTAAACGAAACGCCAGACACCCCACGCAAGGAGGTAAGAGATGGTGAGCCTATCGCATCAAACGTGTAGCCGTCCTGGCCGTCGATCCAAGTCCTGCCGCCGTTAGCGTACTGGGACGCTTGTAGCGAAAGAAGCGGTTTGGGCGCCTGAGCGATGGCTGCACTGGCAACCATGACCCCGGCAGCCACGAATGCAAGAGGCTTGGATACACCACCTGTGCCGCAAAACGTAAACCTGTTCATCGCGTGAAGTTTCATCGTCAGATCCTATTTAGCGGACAAAAATCGCTCAATAGTTTGAAGCACGAGCGGGGCAAGATATGCATGACCGGCCATATTAGGATGAACGCCGGCACCATAAACAGTGGAAGCCAGTGCATTCGCGGTCTGCTGCCCGAGGTCTACCAGGTGCGTCCGATGGTCGGATGGATGTTGTTTCTGATAGGTCCGTACAGCTGTTTGAAGTGCAGCAGCATAACGTGGTCCCTCGGGACCATAAACCTGCAGGTTCTCGATACCAAAGGGTACCGCAACCACAATCTGGGCATGGGGAGCAGCGCGCCGCAACGCGTAGAGGCACTGTACTACTGAGGCAGCCATCCGTGCCGTGCCAGCCCTGCTTAGCGTCTCGTTCGTTCCATAGTTAAAAAAGATGAGCGCTGGCTCCTGACCCTTACCGCCATAGGCTGAAAATCTACCACGAGAGTCCAGGGAGCTTGTACTACCATCAATCTTATTCCACCGGCTGGCAGCGTCATCATAGACCCACTTCCCGCTGGAGGATTTGTTCACCACAAAGTAGCCCGGCACGTCTCCATCAGCGCAACCAGGGCGCACCCAACCGCTGTAGCCGCAGGCGCTGATACACGTTTCATATCCAAGCGAGTAGAGTGCCTGGGCATCTAGCCAACTGTAATCATCCAGTACACTGTCCCTGCCATTATCGGCCTGTATACCCTCGGTAATGCTGTCACCCACAATAAGAACCCAGCGCTTGTGAGGTCGAGCAGCTATGGGGGATGCCCCGGTACCCATGGTAACCCCATCCACTCTTAACACGTTGCTACCAGTGGATCCTGCCACCCACCTGTGTAACTGCTCGCTGTTACGCATCCACACCGTCAGCGTATGCCGACCTGCACCAGGAACAACGACCGGTATTGTGCCATCATGTTCCGGGCCATCAGCCGCCACATTGTCTGTTATAGTTCCATCCAGCGCATAGCTGATATCAGGAACCGGGTTCTGAACGGACCATGCTGTGCCATTCCATGTTCCATACTGCTTCACGTCGAAATGCATTGAGACCGTTGTGGCTGGCAACGTTGTCCTAAAGGTCAGCCTAAAATAGGCGCCTGCATTCCATGTCTGTTTAGCCGCTGGTTCCGCATTGCTGGCAGACCAGTTGGCAGGGCTGAAGACAAAACAGGAGCTAGAGGACGGAAAATAGTTTGAGGCAGCGGCCGGGGATTTTGCTGCTGCGATTGTTACCAATGTCAGGCTAAGTGCGAGTGGAAGAGGCAAGTGCATTGCAGGCTCCGAAGAGAGTAATATTCTTACAGTTCTTCAGATACGTGATAATAACCTGCCAGATGAACAATAGCAACTATTAATTAGCCGATTTCAAGAAACCATACAACCTTGTTACGTACAATTTTACGTCGATAATACAGCGAAATGAAGGCTATAGCCGCCCTTGCACTACACTGTTTGGTCGTCACGCATTGCCGCGGTGGGTGACATATGCTTTAGGTCACCTGTTTCAATAAAACAGACACGTTCAGCAATATTCACTACGTGATCGCTTATGCGCTCTATATACTTGGCAGCGAACAGCGTATTGAGGGCAAGTAGGCTATGTGCTGGATCCTCTGCCAGCAGATGAGTCAGTCGGGTGCGCATGCTGTGATACAGTGCGTCAACGGCATCATCCGACCGAATAACACGGTCGACAAGGTCGAGGTCGTGGTGAATAAACGCCTGCAGGGCATCGTGAAGCATCACCCGGCTCAACTGAGTAAGGCGCGGCAGGTCTACGAGCGGGTGATACATTTCGTGAGCGCGCACCAGGCGCCTCCCGATCTTGGCAATATCCACTGCATAGTCACCAATACGCTCAATATCAGTAATGACCTTAAGCGCGGTGCCGATGATCCGAAGATCACGGGCAACCGGCTGCTGCGTCGCAATTAAACGAAGGCAACGAGCCTCAATATCGAGATCTAGCTGATCTACCGTGTCATCGCGCTGGATGACCTCGTGTACCAATTCAAGGTCGCCTGTTTCCAGAGCTTCGACGGAGAGAGCCACCATGTTATCGGCACATGTTGCCATCTCTAGCATTTTGTCCCGTAGTGCACTTAACTCCGTATCAAAATGAGCTCTGGTTGTGGTCATAAAACTCGCCTCGTGTACGGGTACTGCCCGCATTGCTACTTCATAAGTACCTTATACGTATCGGTAGTTTTACTAGATACCATCACGGCACTTTGTACGATGGAATATAATATTCGATAAAACGTACCGGTATTCCTGCGCCTACTGTTGTACCGGCTATGTTTACGGCCATGAACTCAGGAATATACCAACTAGGGAGCCCCCACAGTGCCTATTTACGAGTACAGATGTACAGACTGTCATCGGAAATTCAGCCGACTGGTTGGCAGCCAGGATGCAACGCCACCACCGTGCAAATACTGCAACAGTCCGCATGTTTCACGACTCATGAGTCGCTTTGCACGTCATCGCTCCGAGGAGGATGCACTCGACGCACTCGCTGAAAAACTCGAAACTGCCGACGAAAGTAACCCTTCAGCCCTTCGCCAAATGGCGAAGGAGATGAGCCACGAACTTGGTGAAGAGATGAGCGACGAGGAGATAGAGAGCCTCATTGAGGGCGATGACGCAGGTGGAGACGACGAAATTTAAGGAGACTGCTACCCTAGTATTAGCAGTCTCCCATTCGTTATTTGCCTATCTGCTGGGTCCGAACAAGATACCGGTATATCGCCATGCGCTCATCCTTAGGGTAGACCCTCAGTTTACTACTGATATGTAGACCATGTTGCGCGCACCAGGCCATAAACTCTTCGTCCGACATACGGCAGCATCTTGCAGGTACATCCACGAACTCGTCGTCTCTTGCTTCAACCTCTCGGGGCACCATAGCACCCACCTCACCTTTCAGCGCATCAATTTTTAAGGGAGCGAACGCGCCTGTTCGCTCCCAGGGCTGTGGCCCGCACGGCGGGCCCTAGTTTACCAGGTGTACACTAAGCAGGACTGTTTCTACCTGCGTCCCGCCGCCTGGTGTCTTAATGCTTCTACGAATAACAACCGGTACTTTAGCATCAGCAGGCAACGCACCGGCTACATCCGATAGCTGTTGCGCCGAAGTGATGGGTTTACCGTCCATTGAGACGATGACGTCACCAGCCATCAAACCTGCCATCTCGGCTGGGCTACCAGGATAAACCTCCTCAACGACGGCACCAGATTGAATTGTAGGACTAATGCCCAGCTGCCGCCGCACGTCCTGACTGCTGAGGTCTGCAATGCCGATTCCTAACCGGCTCTTAGACTTTTGAGGAGCGACCGTAGGTGAAACCTGGTTCATGTCATTTGGCAGGTTGCCGACGGTAACATTGAGTGTGATGTTGTTGCCGTCGCGGTGCACTTCAACAGGGACTGTAGTACCTGGCGCGGTTCGCATTACAAGGTTGCGGAAGGCGACCTCGTCTTTCACCGGTTTATTGTCAAAGGCAGTGACTACGTCCTGCACCTGGAAGCCAGCCTTGGCTGCCGGAGTGCCATCTACCACAGCAGTGATGAGCGCGCCGTGATCCACACCATATCTCTGCTTGTCGGCGTAGGTGAGCGGGGAGGGATCCAGTCCAAGGTAGCCCCGTGTTACCTTACCATTCTCAATGAGTTGATCCATTATGTATTTGGCAGAGTTGGCAGGAATTGCGAAGCCAATACCTACATTACCACCACTTGGAGACTCTATAGCAACGTTTACGCCTACAACACGGCCATAAATGTCAACGAGAGGTCCGCCAGAGTTTCCGGGATTGATACTTGCATCGGTCTGCAGCAGGCTTGGGTAGTATCGCATCTCATTACCCTGACCAATGGTGGTCTGCCGACTTAGAGACGATATAATACCAACCGTCATCGTGTCCTTAAGGTCGAATGGACTGCCGAAGGCTATGGCCCACTGCCCAACCTTAACATCGTCGCTATTTTCAAACTGTACGGTAGGCAGGTTGGTAGCATTGATCTTTATAACTGCCAGGTCGCTCATAGGGTCGCGAAAGACTTTACCGACATATTTGTGTCCGTCGCGCAGGGTTACAGTAACGCGATCGGCACCCGCCACCACATGGTCGTTTGTGAGAATGTATCCATCCGAGCGGACGATCATTCCGCTGCCGCTGGCCACTGCATACTGCTGGAATTGCGGTCCGTTTGATTGGCCTGGGTTGGGGAAAATCCTAACATTCGGCGCTCCACCAGGCAGACCAGGCATGTTAGGGAACGCGAAGCCGGGTCCCTGGTTGCCAAAGACGCGCATTGTATTGCTCACCGGCTGCCGACTGGTAATAGAAACCACCGACGGGAGCATTGCGTTGGCGACGTTCTCAAAATCATCCTGAAGATTAACTGTCTGTACAGATGGATGCACAGGCGGCGGAGCATCGGCTTGGCGAGCGCTGCTACTTCGGACGCTCATGAATTCTAACGTGCTAATTCCAACGGCAAGAACTGGCAATGCAAATATAGCCCATTTTTTCGGTTTAATTGGTAGAGACATTGAAGTTTCTCCTAAGCTCATGTTATAAGTTATTAGACTAGACGCGTGTTTGATTGCGTCTGGTTGTTATCGTGATTGTAAGACGCGCAATAGCAAGGCACAGTATCACAATTTAAGGAGCATTTGTATGTTGCACGTCGCAATTTGTCATACGAGAATTTCATAATGTTCTGTTACCCAAAAATGAAGGGTTCTGTGACCACAGTTCACAGAACCCCATTAACAGAGCGTGTGAGGATAACGCTATTGGATTTTAACAAGCGTAACTGTAAAGTCCAATGCCGCATTGGGAGGTATAGGGGCACCAGGTGGTGGAGTTGCTCCGTAGGCGAGGTTGGCAGGTATCAGGAGTTTACGCGTTCCTCCCACCTTCATTCCGGCAACACCCTCGTCCCAGCCAGCAATAACCTGCCCGCCGCCGATAGTAAACGGAAATGGCTGTACATGTCCAAACTTGGGGTCAATGTTACTATCAAACACGGTACCGTCGGTAAGTGAACCGGTATAATTTACCAGAACGCTGTCGCCGGTTTTGGCCGTTGCACCG
>JAJYCW010000042.1 GCA_021777995.1 bacterium | reverse complement strand
GGTAAAACCACTTGCCTTCACGGTCAAAGGCGAAAAAGGACTCATTCAACCAGGAATTAAATGCCGAGGAACAGAGTACTTGCGAATTATTTACGGCCCGGAATATACATTACCAGAGAACTTGGAGCGCCTGAGAACTCGCTCACTAGGCGCCAAGCGCTCGCTTGCATTGCGGGAATATGCGCTTGGTTGCGATGCGCTCATTCGATTTGTTAACCGAGAACCCTTGCATCGAATTCATGAAATGGTGTTCGCTGTATTGGCACTAGAGAGTGAGCCAGTAGATCCAAGGCTTTAACGGCCCACCGTTGTCTGCCCACCCTAGGATCGCGAGCAGAATAAGCCGCCGGTGTGTCGCTCCCACCACGTTACTATCACGGGTTTGCCTGGCTGCAATATCTGGAGTCCAGAGCCCACAGCATTTTGATATTATCGGGTGCTCTATACTGTCCATGAGATGCATAGAGAGTGTGACGTCTGCCACTAGATGATTGATGCGAAACCGCGATTACGCATCAATCGTAGGGTATGGCAGGGAGACTGCTCATGGTTAACAACTACCTGGAAAACTTACTGGATACAGCAAAATCGGAGACCGACAGCCGACGACGACGCGTTTCCCGGGCAGTTGGCAGCACGGTGGCAGCGTACTTTTCAGCCTACACAATTATCGTAGGTGCTGCGGACTATTTCCATGAGTGGAGATTGATGGTGTTTGCAAGCGGTCTAAGCGCTATTCCAGCATCGATAGCGCTTGGGTCTAAACTAAGTGTCCGCTTTATGCAGGTTACACGGGAGCTGGCAGCGTGCGACGATACCCGTGCAATTCCCGCACTCTCCGAGGCAGTACTTCACGGAAGAGGCGCGTTACAGGATACCGCGGCAAAGGCGCTCGTCCGACTACTCTTAAAGGTCACCGAGGCGGATAGCAGTATCTTCACTCCCGAGGTGACTATCGCACAACGCCGCCTGGTTCATCGCTCACGAGATCTAAAGCTCGCACTATTAAACGCATACGCCCATGTGGGCAGAGCGAGCGAACTAAAGCTCGCCAACCGAATAATACACCAAGCTTGGGGTAAGGACAAAGAGGTGGTTGCAGCAGCAGAGCGGTGCGCGATGGCCATTCGAATGCGAATCGAGCAAGCTAACGTGGTGGAAGCGCTCCTTCGTGTGCCTACAACCGGTAATGATCTTGATCTGCTGCGCACCACCGAAAAGCAGGAGGATGATAACACGCACGCGCTAACCAGTGACAGCCACCTGCCGGACATTACTCTCACAGCGGGTATCGCTGATGAAGATGTAAATACCGAGCAGGAACGCCTGCGTTACTGACCCAACGAATGGGAACCACTCGACTCATTGGCCGCCAAGCTTAATCCTCCGCCACTGCACCTCAAGCGTCACACCAGTCTTCGCCAATGTAAATTACCGCATCCTCCCCAAAATAGACTAATGCGACTTCCCCCTTATAGGTGCGGTTTCGCCGACAGAACGACTTGTGAATAACCTGGTAGCCGTCGGTGGCACGCCGCCGTGTTCAGTAAATGGTTAGTGTAAATTGAAGTCTGTACACGCGCGACGAGGTACAAGACTGCAAACTGTCGCTGACCAACGAAGGCGATACACGAGGCGTTACTATGTATTGTGCGGCCGTTGCCCACCCCAAAACGCGGCGGTGATGAAATTGCACCGAATTAACAATAAATCAGTCGAATGAGGTTAAACTGAAACAGATGCGATGGATTACTGTTTAGCCCATATCGCTTAGGATGCCAATTAACGCTAATCGTTATACACCCAACCCTGGACAACCATGTGGCGGACCATCCTACGAGCAACATAGAATCCCAAAATCTGTTTGTCAGGAGCTCAAGTTGCGGAATGATAAATGCACGCAGTATCTTTTACTGCTCTTCTATCTCTTTTGTGCGGCTGTATTTTTAGGGACAGCAAACCAATCCCTGGCATCACCGGTGGGTATCTACCAGGTGGGCATTGTGACGCATCCCCTTACGGCACATGTAGTCCACCAGATTTCCGACAACGTAACCAATGATGGTGATGAAACGGTCGGGGTTCCCGCTGAACGGCTCGCGGAGCTTAGTAAGGGCGTTAACATTACACAGTGGTTTCAGGTCTACAGCAAAGTGGCCGAGTCTCACTACAAGAACTATATGAGCGACTCCGAGATTGCGCTTATCGCCAAACTGGGTCTGCACCACGTTCGGTTGTGTGTATCCCCCAATTTCCTGTATAACCCTAAAGCCCCAGGCGTGGTACCGGAAGCGCATATCAAGCTACTGAAGTCCGCAATTCGCCGCTTCCTCCAGCAGAACCTGGCAGTTATTGTGGATATGCATAATACCGACAAACAGGACACCGAGGACAATCCTCAATGGGTCGCAGGGTATGCAACATTCTGGGGTGCGCTTGCCTCCAAACTTAGCAGCCTTGATCCCAACAAGGTCTTTTTTGAGATACTCAATGAACCAGTATTTCAGGGCCGCGAATGGGAGTGGTACCAGTTACAGGACAAGTGCATAGCGGCAATCCGAAACAGCGGTGCCAAAAATACCCTCATTGTGACTGGACCGGACTGGGGCGGTATTGATGGCCTGTTGAAACTTACCCCAGTTGCCGACCGCAACGTGGTGTACTCATTCCACTTCTACGATCCCTTCACATTTACCCATCAGGGCGCAACCTGGGCAGGACCCATTCCTCCACTTCTGAAAGGAATTCCTTACCCATCAAGCCCCACAGACGTCGCTAAGGCACTTTCGCAACTCACAAACCCAGAGGCCCGCAGCTGGGTAAAGCAATACGGCGCAGAACGATGGGATCGCGCAAAGTTGAAGAGCCGGTTGGACAAGGCGCTAGTGTGGGCACATCAGAATAATGTGTCGCTCTACTGCGGCGAATTTGGCGTCTACGCCCTGGTTGCGCCGCCTGCCTCCCGCAGCCGCTGGTTCCACGATTTCGCATCGGTTCTGAAGGCGAGCGGAATTGGTTACGCCGTGTGGGGCTGGGATGATAGCTTTGGATTTGGTCGCCGTTATATAAATGGCAAACCCGTACTTGACCAGGTACCGATTGAAGCCCTTGGCCTCAACAACGTAAATTAGAGACGCCCACTCGCTTAGGTGGGGCTTTCACCGGCCCCACCTCTCACAACAGAATGGCGTGGACCGTAAAGGGTCATTCATCACAAGACGGGCATTGACCTACAGCGATCCCCAAGTGACATCAGGCACAATTTTTGCCGGTAGGCGTTGTTGATACCTTTTTGCAACGGAGCAATAATACAGCGCAGGTATCACCTCGATGACATTGCAACAGTTTATACCTGCCGTTCAGGCACACGAGCGCAAACGGACTACCACGATTGTCTGTCGCTCCATAGTACCGTTTGCCGTTAATCAACGCCGCCGGTGTCCAGTTTTGGCCAAGGTTTCGGCACTCCCGTCACCGCGTATCAACATTGCTAGGCGATTGGCATTCGCACCACACCGAACTTGTGGAACAACCTTTCCAGAACGGGACTACCCGCATATTCACAGGAATAAATGCTGTAACTGGCGAAACCCGTATATTAGCAAAAGGAAATCGTACCAATAACGCGCAGCTAAGGTACTATTGCACGTGCAATGCAGGAACGTGAGCCGAACTCATACCGACCACGAGGAGCCCGGTCATGAAAGTGGACAACATTGAATCGCTATTGGAATCAGCGAACAGAGAGATTAAAACTGACCGAAGAAAAAGTTTCTTGTGCTTTATTGGATTTATGGTCGGCCTTATTAGCCTCTTGATTTATGTAAACTCAAAGGCAAGAGCTCATTCTCCAATTGAATTCTACATGGCTATGGTCGCGATGGGGTTATTGGGCCCTCTCTACGTCTTTGGCGTCCAGCCAAGCAAGAGCTTTCAAAATACCGCAACGATGCTCGCCAAATGCGATGACGTACGAGCTATTCCTGCGCTATCGTTGGCAGCCGTGCAAGGTTCACCAAGTCTACAGAATGCGGCGAAAAGCGGGCTCATTCGACTGCTTAAAAAGGTACGCGAACAGGATCGGCCACTTTTTACACAAGCAGTGTTAGACACCCAGCTAGACCTGTTTCACCGCGCCGAAAACCTGACAATCGCTTTGCTCTCCGCTTATACCTATGTGGGTGGCCCACCGGAACTCGGGCTCGCTAGGGAAATTATCGAAGGAAAGCATACCCCTGAGCTAAAGGAGGCCGCAGAGCAATGTGCTGCAGGTATCCTGTTGCGATTCGACCAGGACCAAGATAGCGGCATGCTGTTGCGAACCACGGTGGAAAGCATCGACGATGGGCTGCTTCGTCCCACAAAGTTCGAAAACGACGACGAGGAGGTACAGCTGCCCGAAGCCCAAAAATCGGTGGTACCAGCCAAAGCCACTAAAACCACGTATCGCGCTGAAGACATCCGGCAGGAGGAACGCGGTCGCATCTGGCGTTAAAGCCCGTGGTGATACTCGCATGACAGCCCCGACAGGCTGTTGGTTACTGCTTCGGGCGAACAAGCCGCTGCGCTGTGCATCGCCAAAACGCTGTGCAATTAGCCCCCATGCTATGCATTGCTCACCTACCAGCTCCTGCCATGGCGCTGCAGAAAACCGTGGGCAGGACGCGCCCACTGCCAGGCAGAGGCCACCTACTCTTGCTGAGCGAAGTGCCAACCAGCCGCGCGATCTGCTGCCCTCGCTCAGCGCAGTTAGCGCGCTCGGCAGAGGGGTAGATGCGGCTGCACCGGGGACGAGGTTACGCCAAGCTAGCGCAACCAGGTTTACGGGTACGGTGTTGAGTACCCCCTCGCTGCAGCCCACAGTATTCGGTTTAGTGACTGCTCATCGGCAGCATCAGGGCTCGCCCAATCCTGCTGGGCGCTGAGCATCGCAAGCCGGCGGCGGATACCTTTCAGCGCCGTGACGGCAGGATTAAGGGTGTCCAGCGATATCCGCGCAGGCACCGATGTAAATGGTGAGAAGTTAGGTGTAGACGTGAAGCAGGCGGTCATAAGCGGTGCCCGTTGATCCATCTGGTTCATGGGTGGCAGCCCCAGCATATGTTCCATAGTATGCAGGATACTGGTCTGGTTATAAAACTGGTGAACGACCTTTCCTCGCACGGTGTACGGGCTAATGACCATTGCAACCGACCGGTGCCCGTCGACATGGTCCAGGCCGTCCTGCGCGTCATCTTCTGTAACAAATATACAGGTGTCTTTCCAGAATGGGCTACGCGAGATTGCCTGAACCACGCGGCCCAGCGCTAGATCGTTATCTGCAACCATGGCCTGCGGTGTCGGCTGGCCCGGCGTGGTACCCGAAGTGTGATCCTGCGGCAGATAGAGGATGGTTAACGTGGGCATCCTACGCCGTTGCTCGTAGGAACGCAGGTGTTGAATGTACAGAGCGGCACGCAGCTGGTCCGGTATCGCTAGATTCCAACCAGGGAATCCTTGAATGGTATGTCGCCACAGCCTTTCAATCCCGAGGGATTGACTAAACTTGAACTGACGTTGCCCGTTGAGGTAATCGCGGTATAGCGTTCGAAAACTGGCGGCTGGCCGCGGGGTGGAATAGACCATCTCGCCAAAGTTCACAACGGATAGACCGTGGGCGAGCGCGTCATCCCAGATAAAGCCGCTTGACGAATAGGTGATAGGATCATCGCCAAACGTATAGCTGCGGGTAAAACCACCAAACGCCTTCTCTAGATGGTCTGTACTATTGCCTTCCGTGAGCCAGCTATGACCATCAGCAGAGATCGTTCCGTTGCAGTAGTAATTGTCTAGAAGCTCAAACTGGCGCACTAGACGATGGGCATTGGGAGTCACCTGCTCGCCGTACATAACAAGGGCACTATCACCGTTGCCTCGTCGTACATCGCCCAGCACCTGATCGTATGTCCTATTTTCACGAATAATATAGACCACATGGTGAAATACCGATGGACTATGCCAACTGGCAGGCACAGGAACTGGAATTGCCGAAGCGTGCCTGCGTAGCGGCCGCCGACCTTCGCCCAGGGTGCTGACTACGCGCGCGGTATCGGCCTGAAGTTGCAGTTCTGTGGGTAAAGGTATGCAATCTACCGTGCCGAGGTAGTCGAAAACGCTAAAGCCCTTCGCTTCCTTTGGCTTCAAGCGCGCCCCCAGGCCCTTTACATCTGCCACGCACAGTTGGCCGCCTGCAACCACCATGCTGCCGGGGTACCAGCCTGTGGGCAGCCAACCTAGCGATTGGCCAATATTGCCACTTCGGCGTAACGACAGCACATCCACAGCATTGTTTCCTGCCGCTGCCACAAAGAGCCGGTGATGTGTTGGCCCTATGACGAGCGCATCTGGCATGCTGCCAAATCGCATATGCCGCAATGGGTGCACCGTCACTGTTTGGGCAAGGGTATTCGTACTGGTATCGATTACAGAGACAGTGTCGCTGTTCGCATTCGCCACGTACAGCCTATGCCTCATAGCATCCAGTTGAATGTCACATGGATGGAGCCCAACCGGTACACGCGCGATCACCTTTAAGGTAACCGTGTTGACCACCGAGACCTCGCCAGTATCCGCAATACCTCTGCGGTCGATAGGAACGGCCGTACCTGCTGACTTCGCCGTCATTTCACCGATCAACGGATGCCGGCCACCCCAGTCGGTGACGTAAGCAGTCTTTCCGCCTGGGGACAAGGCGATCCCCCAGGGGGCGATGCCCACAGAAACATGAGCCACAACTCTGCGGGAAGCGAGGTTAATGACCTCCACGCAGTTTGCAATTGAGTCGCAAACCCATGCCGTCTTCGAGTCATGGCTCAGTGCGATACCACAAGGCATTGCTGCACCGTTTACTAGCAAACCAGGCAACTTTACTCTACCCGTCCATCCATAACGGTTCGCTTTTCGTTGCGCAATGTAAAGGCTGTTGCCCGCACTTGTGGCAAGAAGCGTGCTACCGTCGGGGGTAACAACAATGCCGTGCAATGAGCCTCCACCGCGGGGAAACGGAAGCCCTTGGAATACACGCAAGCTGGTTCTATCCAGGACCTCGATCCCCGCGTTGTCCTTGACAAAGAGCCACCGACCAGTTTTATCGGTGCAGATATCTACCGGACGTGTTGGCAGTCGGATACCTCTGCCTGCGGGATGTATCACCTGCCCATCTGGGAGCAGTATGCTTCCCTTTACTTTGCCAACCTTAGCCGCACCGGGAAGCAAGCCCGCTACGGCCAGTACCGCTAGTAGAATTGACCTCATTCCAGCTCCCTGCTCTCAAAGTCTATAGTGGATTATAAACTATAAGTCAGAACTGTGAAGCCAGCCGCTCACAGAAATCAAGTTAACGGCCTGTCCACTTCGCGGTGATTGGAGGCGCTGAGCTGCGCAGGAACCTCTGCCGTGCCAGCGCCTCTTCAGGCTCGCGTTATTTAGCGGGCGTGCCGGTCTGCGAGACCGGCTCTCGTACCGGCGCGTGCTGCTCGTTATACTGGTCCTTCGCGGTAATCATGTCAGTTTGGTACATGTCCTCCAGCATACCCGGAAATTTGCCTCTCACTGCCGTAAACAGCCTCATCTGCAACTGCGGGTTTGCGTTGATTTTTTGTAGAGCATATGCGTAGGTTCCCTCTACTAGCACGTTCTGAGGCAATAGCCGTTAGGCCGTAGCCGCATACTTGCAGGCGAGCTTAGCCTGTGCCGGGTTTAGGGCATTGTGGCTTTGAATACCGATACATGCGGCGAGGTAGGTCATCGCTGCAACTCCCTGGTCCGTTTGAAGTTCAACAAACGGTTTTACGTGCTTTTCATCGCCATAATATAGGTCGCCATCCGCATCAAATACGCGCCGCGCAAGGGCATACTTCCCCAAGTTCACTGCCGCCATGCAGAGTGGTATATTACCCTCCGGTCCCAATGGATTGAGCGATCCTGACGAGGTGGGCTTTGTGATTAAAGGCAAGAGGTAGTGCAGCGCCTCCCGGTAATGCCCGGTGGCCGTTGAGTATTCCCCCATTTCCGTGTGAATAATCCGCTTCTCGAACCACATATCGCTGTGCAGATCCTGCATAGTCGCGAAATGAACCTGATCAGCTGCAGATATGGCTGTATGCGCGTTGTTGGTGGTTGACGTCATTGGTGCCAGGTCTGGTTCTTCGCTATGCACCTGGTTAAGCATCGCCTGGTATTCACTGGTGTCCATGGTCGACAATTCACGTATTGCACGGCGGTATGTATGGATTACTGCAGCGTAGTCGCCGCTCTTCTTTTGTGCTTTCGCTTCCGCCAGAATAGGATTAATCTTGCCGTCAATATCGTGAAGAACCACATTTGTAATTGCCGTATACTTCACACTCCAGCGCGTATATGCGTTGGCATTAGGCCCCATCGAGTTCTGTACTGCGACCTGTCCATTCGCAACGCCGCACCAACCACAAGCAGCAGCACAGGCGACTGCCAACATAACCTTGCTTAATAAGATTGTCTTCATCATTTGCTCCACCACTTAATGTCGCCAGCCGGTGCCAAAGCTTTACGTTGCCACAGCGCTCCAGTTCAACGATTCGTAGTAAATTCACACGAACGATAGGCTACCCCCAGTGGTCGCCACGTGAACACGCAAATTCGTCAAGGTGCAGGTGACAGAGCGGGCCCTGCAGCAGGACGATGTCACTCACACCGTAATCAATGGAGATTTGCTAATTTGACGTGCATTTTTGCAGAGGTGTTACCGGTACTGGCTCTAAATAACTTCGCGGTATTTGAGTGTGGTCGGAAGTGGGGCTAAGTGCGTAAAAATGGACGCAAGAACGAACTTCGCACAATGAGTGCCCCGTTAACGGGGCAGTAAGCCGAGGTGCAATACCAGGCGATCTACCCGATTGCTGATGATCCCGTCAACGCCCATTTCTGCCACATGCTGGATGGCGACATCGTCGTCTACCGTCCACGCATAAACAATTTTCGAGCGGCTCCGGAGCAGGCAATACTGTTAGGTGGTGTCGTCAGTCTAGATGCTGGCTTACGATCACGAGATACCTCCACCGGTTGAAAGGCTAATCGAGCGGTGCATGGGGTTCGCCGCGTGATGTAACGGGGACTTTATTGTAGATTTGCGAAAGGACTAAATCGCAATTGATAGAAGCAATATGTATTTTAGCGTCTAGCCCATGAGCAATATGCAGCAACCATTCATCATCTGCCTGCTTCTCGTAATGATCAACCCGCGGCTCATCCTGTGCAATTAAAATATAATCGGTGAAAGATTTTAGCTGCTGGTATCTGGCAAATTTTTTGCCTCTGTCAAAGGCCTCCGTAGAGGGTGACAGCACCTCTATTATCACCCTGGGGTTAATTAGAACGTCCCGCTGTTCATCATGGAAGGATGGCTCGCCACAAACTACAGACAGATCAGGATAGGCGAATATGCCCGAACTACTGGCTCCAACCTTCATATCGCTCGAATACGCTTGACACGATTGATCGATCAGTTGGGAGCCAAGGGCAACCGTAACATTCACTGTGATCGCGCTGTGCTCAGGCGAACTACCGGCCATAGCATAGATATGCCCATTAACATATTCGCTTTTGACCTGGGAGACCCGCTCAATTGCAAGATACTCTTCGGGCAAGGCAAATGGATTGTCTGATTGAGCAAAAACTGCCAACAACAGCTCCTTGACGTGAACAAATCGGTCAATTACCATTATATCACGACCATCCGATGCCAGCCTCGCTTAACTCAATGTAACGGCCTGTCCACTTCGCGGTGAATGGAGGCGCTGAGTTGCGCAGGAACCTCTGCCGTGCCAGCGCCTCTTCAGGCTCGCGTTATTTAGCGGGCATACCGGTCTGCGAGGCCGGCTTTCGTGCCGGCGTGTGCTGCTCGTTATACTGGTCCTTCGCGGTAATCATGTCAGTTTGGTACATGTCCTCCGGCATACCCGGAAATTTGCCTCTCACGGCCGTAAACAGCCTCATCTGCAACTGCGGGTTTGCGTTGATTTTTTGTAGAGCATATGCGTAGGTTCCCTCTACTAGCACGTTCTGTGGCAATAGCCGATAGGCCGTAGCCGCATACTTGCAGGCGAGCTTAGCCTGTGCCGGGTTTGGGACATTGTGGCTTTGAATATCGATACATGCGGCGAGGTAGGTCATCGCTGCAACTCCCTGGTCCGTTTGAAGTTCAACAAACGGTTTTATGTGCTTTTCATCGCCATAATATAGGTCGCCATCCGCATCAAATACGCGCCGCGCAAGGGCATACTTCCCCAAGTTCACTGCCGCCATGCAGAGTGCTACATTATCATCACCGTAAGGGTTTTGAGGTGTCACTAGAGGCAAGAGGTAATGCAACGCCTCCCTGTAATGCCCGGTGGCTGTTGAGTATTCCCCCATTTTCATGTGAATGATCTGCGTCTCCCAGGTTATGTCGCTGTGCAGATCCTGCAGAGTCGCGAAATGAACCTGATCGGCTACAGATATCACCGTGTGGACGTTATTGCGCGTCTCTGTTATTGGCGCCAGGTCTGGTTGTTCACTATGCACCTGGTTAAGCATCGACTGGTATTCACTGGTATCCATGGTCAACAATTCACGTATTGCACGGCGTTATGTATGGATTACAGCAGCTTAGTCGCCGCTCTTCTTTTCAGCTTTCGCTTCCGCCAGAATAGGATTAAACTTGCCGTCAATATCGTGAGAAACCACATTTGTAAGTGCTGTATACTTCACACTCCAGCCCGTATATGCGTTTGCATCGGGCCCCATACTGTTCCCAAGTCCCTGTCCATTCGCAACGCCGCACCAACCACAAGCAGCAGCACAGGCGACTGCCACCATAACCTTGCTTAATAAGATTGTCTTCATTATTTTCTCCACCACTTCATGTAGCCAGCCGGTGCCAAGGCTTTAGGTTGCCACAGCGCTCCAGTTCAACGCTTCGTAGTAAATTCACACGAACGATGGGCTACCCCCAGTGGTCGCCACGTGAACACGCAAATTCGTCAAGGTGCAGGTGACGGAGCAGGCCCTGCAGCAGGACGATGTCACTCACACCGTAATCAATGGAGATTTGCTAATTTGACGTGCATTTTTGCAGAGGTGTTACCGGTACTGGCTCTAAATAAACTCGCGGCGATTTGAGTGTGGTCGGAAGTGGGGCAAAGTGCGTTAAAATGGACACCAGAACGAACGTAGCACAATGAGTGCCCCGCTAACGGGGCAGTAAGCCGAGGTGCAATACCAGGCGATCTACCCGATTGCTGATGATGCCGTCAACGCCCATTTCTGCCACATGCTGGATGGCGACATCGTCGTCTACCGTCCACGCATAAACCGTAAGACCCCTTACGTGTAAGGCGTTGACGCGATTCGCGCTCAGCAGGTGATACTGCCACGTTACGGCTTGGGTGTCAAGCTTGGCTATAAGCTCATCAAATCTATCGCCGGCAAGGTCGTTAATTCGCTCGCGCCCTAGCGATAAGGAAACAGGAAGATTTGGATCCGCTTTGCGCAGAAGTTCTCGCGACAATTCGCTTGCCCCGGGAACGAGCTTCTTATCAGAAGGTAGCGCGGCGAGAATTGCCGCTGTCTTCTCTTCCGCGCCCCCTCCCTCCACCTTGAAGTCCGCCATGACAGCGCAGCCACACGCCGCCCAGTCGACCAGCTGCTGTAAGGTTGGAACCCCCTGCCCGGCGCCAAGATCCAGGGCGCCAAGTTCTGCCGCCGTGGTTCCTGCCACCGATAGGCTGCTGCCATGAATATCTACCACGTACTCGTCATGCGCCAAAACAGGCACACCATCGCGCGACATTCTTACGTCACACTCCACCATAGCACAGCCTGCCTGCCAGGCTGCCTTGAAGCCGGCGAGGGTGTTAGCAGGATACATGGCTGGCCAGCCGCGATGTCCCACGGCTATAGGTTTATACGCAGTAAAGGGTATCATACCGCACTGCGCCGCCTTCGCTGAGTGCGCTTACCAGGCTTTAATGCAGATCCTATCAGGTCGGTAAGCGTGTGTAATGCGCCTGCTGCCATGAAGCCTACAAACGCAGCTAAGGCGCTTACTGTGTGGTTTTGCACTGCGGCGGCAGTATGACGCCACAGACCAGAGGTAAAAGCACCAGGCCCAAAGTGCTGCCCCAGGAGATCAATACCCCATACCGAAATGACCGTTATCACCGTAATGGCGGCGGCAAGGTAGAGCGCCCGGATAAGCCCGCCAGTCACCATACCGTGCGATATCCAGCTGCGATGCGGTACCATCACCCGGTAGGGCCACCAGATGAAACGCAGCGGACCCCAGGCGCGATATTCACGCGAGTTTGTATCTAAGTCACCGGCGCATGCATAACCGGCTACCAGGAAGGTTCCCGTAAACCATAGCGCGGCTGCAACGTGCTGGTGCGGCTGAATATGCCAGTAGACGCCATTAACAAATGAGACCGCTGTGACTGTAACGACATCGTGAACGGATGCTCCTGGCATATAGGTTAGGGCTTTTCCGCGGTAGTAACCGTTACATCAGCGTACTGATTGCCACGGTGAACGCGCAAGCTGATCTTTTCGCCAACCTTAAGCGAGTCCTCTACCTGGTTAAAGCTTGTTTCGTCGGTAACGCGCCTACCATTAATCCTCGTAATAACGTCGCCTGGTTGTAGCTGTGCTACCGCAGCTGGGCTGTTTCGGTAGACCCCTGTGACCACAGCACCCTGGATGTTCGGCAAACCGTACTGTGCTGCAAGGTCCGATGAATTGCTGACCACTGCGACACCGATCCACGGGCGAATAATCTTGCCGTATTTTTTCAGCTCCTGTGCAACGCTCAACGCCGTATCAATGGGAATTGCAAATCCGATCCCTTCGGCCCGCTGTTGTACCAGGGTATTGATGCCTATTACCTGACCTTTTAGGTTGACAAGCGGCCCGCCAGAATTGCCTGGATTAATAGGCGCGTCATGTTGAATGAGGTGCGGGTAGATGCGGCCGTTGGGCATGGCAATCGCCCTGTCTAGTGCCCCGATTACCCCATTTGTAACTGTAAAGTGAAGGTTATACGGATTTCCTATTGCAACACACATCTGTCCTGGCACCAACCCCTTGCTGGTTCCTAGATGCGCGACTGGAAGGTTTGTTCCATTCACTTTGATGAGCGCTACGTCGTTAGTGTAATCGCCGCCCACCAGATGGCCGCGCAGTTTCTGCCCCGTTGTAAGGGTTACGGTTATGACCTGTTTGCTATCGTTAATCCTGTGAACCACATGTTCGTTGGTAAGGATATAGCCATTTGATGTGATAATCACACCAGATCCACTGCTGGTTTGATCACCGTACTGGGGAGCGACGCCCATCATATCGTCAAAGATGCTGCCCGGCATACGAACCCGTTGAGTGGCATCAATATTCACCACAGATTTGTACGCAATTTGCGCGGCATGTGCGTAAATCTCATCTGGTGAAAGGGGTGCCGCAGGCGCCTGATGAACATTGAGGCCGACGGTTTCTGCTCGACTGCCGGGTAAGCTCCAGGTAATGTGAAGGTAGGGCAGTACCATTCCTCCCAACACAAACGCCGCTACTAGTAACATAGCGCTTCTTAGGCGCGAACGCCCATTTCGATTTGCTTGATTCATCATGCTACCTCTGCTAAACCCTATGCTGCATACGCCAACTCGTGAGCGAAACCCTATGATTACAAAGCGACTCGTATGCTCTGTTCAGGCTCAACGCACGAAATCACTGGTGTTGTAGCCCTATAAACAGTATATACCCTAACTTTAGAGTAACTGTTACCTACATTATGGTGCTACATCGCGGAACTCACTGGCGACAGCGGCTACCTACATTTCCTTCGTAAGCAGCATCTACGGCCAGTAGGTTGCCACTGCTACTCGTCGGATTCACCACATTACAACGAAACCTGCGTTGTACCGCAACGTACTGGAATGTAACCATAGTGCTCGTATTGCTTAATTCGTCGCCAGGGTACTTGTTGTAGCGTAGTTATTTGGGGTACTCGAATCTCAAAAAACAACCGCATTTACGGAGAAAAACACGATGTCTAAATTAGTCACCCTGCTACTCTCTATCGCCATCTCGCACTGCATTATGGCCCCTCGATCGGTTGCGCAATCTCAGACCAATTTGATAGTTCCTGGAACGCGCATTGGAAAAATGGTGCTGGGTGCCAACGGTGCCGCGATATTGAAGAAATTTGGGAGACCGGACGTACTTGATGCAGGTATGAGCCAGACGCGGCAGGTGTGGCTAGGAAAAGGCAGCAGCAAGGCAAGTTTGTTCATCCACACTACTGCCAACGGTGTCATTGATGCGAAGCCGATGGCTGGTGTAACGATTGACGTAATTCGAACGTCGTCCACAGAGTTTCATACTGCATCCGGTATCTCGGTAGGTTCCACACTCGCTCAGGTAAAGAGAAGCTATCCCCTCATTCATCGATCAATTAGTGAGCGCCAATCAGTCATCTTCTGTGACCGACGCCACGGTATTGCATTTGAATTTATGTTGAACAAGCAGAATGCCCGGTGTAGAGCAATAACGGTTTTCCTGCCGGGTCACGGCTTTCTGCCCACCTACCATGAGATTTCATCGCTAATTCAAACTAGCCGACGTTAACTCGTGCAAGATAATCTCCACAGCCACTCAGCAAGCTATCTAACCTATAATCTGCCAGACTCACCATAATTGAACGGCCGACACGTCGCCGGGCTAATGCCATTCAGGGCAAAATGAGTGCGGGATTATGATTGCCTTGATGCCCTCGACGGCTATCATTCCCAGGCAATAAGCGCCAGTTCCTGTGGCAGTTCTGCATCAGGATGCTGCGGGACCACTCGAACGGAAAAGCCTTGTAGTCCAGTATTCAGGCACGGCACCGTTCCCTCAAAGGTGTATATTCCCTCTACCGCAGCGCCTGTACACTCCAGATTCGTGATACTACCATTCATCACCTGACGCGAGCTGTCGAGTGGCCCATGGTGTGCCTGCACATATACGTCATGCGGTGTAAGACTTGCAAGGTTGAGTTTGGCGGTGACCTGCACGTTTGCGCCAACGGTAACTGCACTCCCCTCGGAGAGTTGACTCTTTACCTCCACGACTTTCACCTGCGGCCAGTTTTTGCGAATCTCATCTTTCCAGTCAACCAGCTGGCTGGCCCTCTGTAGTGCGTTTTCACTCAGCCTATCATAGCGCTCAATACCAGGAACGTAAAACCTTGACGCATACTCGCCAACCATTCGGTGCGTGTTGAATACCGGACAGAGGTGGCGCATGGAACTCTTCATGCGTGCAATCCATCCATTTGGCAGACCGTTAATGGCGCGATCATAAAATAGAGGGGCAATTTCCTTCTCGAGCAGGTCGAACAGGGCGTTTGCTTCAATGGCGTCCTGATCCTGCGGGCTATCATATTCTTCGCCACTACCAATAGCCCACCCCACAGAGGGGGTATATGCCTCATCCCACCATCCGTCTAAGATGGAACAGTTTATACCGCCGTTAGCAAGCACCTTCATTCCACTAGTACCGCTAGCCTCCATGGGCCTTCGAGGCGTGTTGAGCCACACATCCACGCCCTGAACCATAAACCGCGCCACCGCAAGATCGTAATCTTCCAGGAAGACAATGCGGTTACGCGCCTCCGGCCGATGGGCAAATTGAACAACCTGGCGAATGAGCTCCTTGCCACCATCATCGTGTGGATGAGACTTACCTGCCATGATGATCTGTATGGGTCGATTGGGATCGTTAAGCAGCCGCAGCAGCCTGTCCTGATCCGATAGTAGAAGCGTTGCTCGCTTGTAGGTAGCGAACCGACGCGCAAACCCGATGGTAAGGATGTCTGGGTTCAACACCTCCTTTGTTCGTCGAAGCTCCGAGTCACTGTGATGAAAGTGCTTGTACTGTTGGTAAAGACGAGTTCGCGCGAAATGGACCAGCCGGTCACGCCGGAACTGCTTTACGCGCCACAGCTCTTCGGCAGGTATGTCGTCTACGCGGCTCCATACCTCGGGATCGCTCACATCCTGCGACCATCGCCCTCCCAGATAACGATCTAGTAAGTCTGCCATCTCTCGCGAGACAAAGGAGCGTGCATGTATGCCGTTCGTAACGTGCGAAACTGGCACCTCATCCTCCGGAAGGTCACGGTACCCAGCCTGCACCATCCTGCGGGTAACTTCACCGTGCAGCTTGCTTACGGCGTTCACATGGTGTGACGTTCTAAGCGCCAACACGGCCATGTTAAAGTTCTCGCCACGGTCCTCGCGGTTTACCCGACCCATCTCCAGAAATTCATCAAATGTAATCCCCAGCTGCGTAACATAATCACTAAAGTAGGGTGCCAGTAAGCCCGGCGTAAAGACATCGAAACCGGCTGGCACCGGGGTATGGGTTGTGAAAAGGTTACCGGCGGCACCGGCTTCTCTTGCAACTGCGAAAGCACAGCTGTGCTCCTGCATCAGCCTCCTTGCCCGTTCAAGTGCCTGAAACGCAGAGTGGCCCTCGTTCATATGGCACAGGCGCGGGGATATGCCCATGGCCTGTAGCGCGCGCTGCCCACCAATTCCCAGGATGATCTCCTGTTTTAGCCGCATTTCGCTGTCACCACCGTACAACTGATCGGTGATATTCTGGTCTTCGGGCCGGTTTACCGAGAGGTTTGTGTCCAAGAGGAACAGGGGTACTCGTCCCACAACAACTTTCCACACCTGTATTGTAACGGTCCTGCCTGGAAACTGTACCTCTACCCGAACCTGTTGCCCCTGGTCGTCCATAACCGGCTGCAGTGGCATGTTATAGAAATCGTTAACCGGGTATCGTTCTTGCTGCCAGCCATCCACATTCAGGAACTGACGAAAATAACCCTGCTGGTAAAGCAATCCAACGCCAACCAGAGGAAGCCCCAGGTCGCTAGACGATTTCATGTGATCGCCAGCTAGCACGCCTAGACCTCCTGAGTATATTGGCAGGCATTCAGTAATACCGAACTCCATACAGAAGTAGGCGATGCACGTGGTAAGAGGCGCATGGTGGTGATTGCGGCGATACCAGGTATTTGTGGAACGGACGTAGGTTTCCAGGCCGTGAAATGCGCCTTCTACCATCGACAGATAGTTATCATCGTTCGCTGCATCCCGCAGCCGATCCTGCGCAACCGTGCCTAACATTAGCACCGGGTTGTGGCCGCTCGCCTCCCACGCGGATCGATCCAGTCGGCGAAAGAGCTCAAGCGTCTCCAGATTCCATGACCATTGCAGGTTGTAAGCTAAAGCGCGCAGATGCCTCAGCGGCTCCGGCAGCGAGGGAACAACTTGAAATGTGTGAACGGTAGGCATACAATGGATCTCCTAAAGCGGGGCCTTCGGCGGCACAAACGACTTTCACTCAAACACTGTAGCGATATATCAAGGCTTTGGGGCGGTTGGTTTAGTTGCTCCGCCCAGATGAAAATAGCTCATAAGCATTTTGCGCGCCACGCCTGCTGCAGCAATTCCTCCGTAGCCGTCGCGCTCTACCAGTACAGCAATCGCGATTTTAGGATGGTCAATGGGCGCAAAGCAGACGAACACAGAGTTATCGTACTCTTTACCATGAAAGTATACCTGTGCCGTTCCGGTTTTTGCTGCATAGGGAAAACCCGGGATAGCCGCCGCAGGGGCTGTGCCCCGCGCCTGCGTCACCAGTTCCATACCCTGTACGATATCCTGCAGATACTGTGGATCTACGCCAAGCGATCGCATAGGCTTTGGCGCAATCACCGTAGTCTGTCCCGTTTCCGGGTTAATGATGCTGTCTACCAGGTGCGGTCTGTAGATGGTTCCGCCATTCGCCACTGCCGCCACATAATCTACCAGTTGCATAGGCGAAACGCGTACGTAGCCCTGACCAATTGCCATGTTAAGGGTATCACCCGGCAGCCAGATTGTGTGCAGCACCTTGCGTTTCCACGCCGTAGTGGGAATTAAGCCGGTATCATCCGTAGGCAAGTCAATACCCGTCTTCTGGCCCAGCCCAAAGTTGCGGGCCATGGCGGCTACAGCGTTGTGGCCTGCCTTCTGGGCTACATGAAAGAAGTAGACATTGCATGACGAACCAAGAGCATGAAAAAAGCTGATGTCACCATGCACTTCATCACATTTGAATTTTCGTCCGGCGACAATGAGGTAGCCTGGGCAAAAGTAGGTATCGGATGTTGCCAGGGTGCCGCTTTCGAACCCGGCTGATGCGGTTACCAGCTTGAACGTTGACCCTATGGGATATGTGCTTCCGGTTACCCGGTTGATTAGCGGATGGTCTGGATTACTGGCAAGCTTATTGTAGTCCTTGCCGTAGTCATTCAAGTTGTAGGTGGGCATACTTGCCATTGTAAGCACACCACCGGTCTCCGGGTTAATTGCCACAGCAGCGCCAGGATGCCCGGTGTCATGCAGTGCCTCGGCTGCAACCCGCTGCAGCTTCATGTCTAGTGCAAGCTTAAGTGTTGCTCCCGGCTGCGGGGGCTTCTGTCCCAATGTTCGCATCAACCTGCCTCTAGCGTCCACCGCTACGTCAGTTTCACCCGGTTTACCGTGAAGGTAGGTTTCGTAATACTTCTCTAAGCCAAAAATACCAACATAATCGCCGCCCTGGTAGCCTAACGGTGCAAGCTTTCGCAACTCATTAGGACCGATGGGTCGGGTTACCCCCAAAATCGCCGTACAGAGTGAGTCATCTTTGTAGTACCGCATAGGCTGGCGGGTGACCAGCACACCAGGCAGGCTAAGAATCCGCTCATCTACCTGCGCAACTGTCTTGAGATTCACGCCCTTGACGACGGGCAGCGGATCGTACCTCTCAGGACCATCGTACGTTGCCTTCACCTTTGCTTGAAGCGGGGCGAGTGGAAGCTTTAACAGCCGTGCCAGCCGTGGCAGAGTCTGTTTGTTATGAGCGATATCGTTGGGGGTTACCGCAATAACGAACTGCGAGCGGTTGGTGGCAATAATCACACCGTTACGATCCTCGATTATGCCGCGCGGGGGAATTGTGCGGATTCGGCGGAGTTGTTGTCGAACAGAGGCTGCTGCCAACTGAGGACCAAGAACGATCTGCAGAAACCAGAGCCGTATCGCGATACAGGTTATTGCCAGCCAGATGAGGGCCGCGACGAATTTGAGCCTTCTCCATTCTGGCGGAGCAACCGGCCGCTGAATAAGCCCCTCTGCAATGGCGGGGTTTACGTTGCCAGCGGCTGTGTGTAGGCTACTGCGGTTTCTGCGATTTTTTGGAACCATGCGCCTGATTTATCTACCACCGGAAGCCACCAAGCGGAGGGGCGGTGATTTGTATGTGTTAATCCGTCGATCGTGAGGCACGCATTTCGCACCAGTTCTAATCTGGCCATCTCCGCCTGCAGTTCTATATTGCGAAGAACCGCCCGCGCCGCAGCCGCGCTTTCGCCGCGCTCAAGCTCCTCGCGCCGCTGTCGCATACGTTCGATGTCCTGGCAAACAATTTTTTGATGCTTGCGTACCGCTTCAATTTCACCATGAAATGCTGCTCGCCGGGCTACTTCTGCAGGCGTCCATTCTGAAACAGAGCGAAAGTGTATGCCGCTATCCCGCTGCGCAGCCTGGCTTCTAGATTTCAGGAGTCGCAGCTTGCCATAATCGGCCTGCAGAGCCTGCTGCACGGCGAGTGCTTCCCCGCGCAGGTTAGTGAGCTGCTTACGAGCCTCAATGTATTTGGCGCTTAACTCGTCCCATACTCCAGCAGGATCGCGCTCCTGCAAAAAACCCATGAGTTCAAGCGGTTTTCTAAGGCGCGAAAGCTGATCACAAAGCGCTTTCTGTTCCTCTATGACGTTTGTCCACTGACCCCCAAACTCTGCAGCTGGTATTGTAACGCGCCCAAATGTGGAAGCCAGGTGTGCTGTGGGTCTCAGCGTAGACCTCGCTACAGAGAGCGCATCCCAAGTGTGGTATTGTATCCGCAGAATGGGGTGCATTGCAATATCGGCCCCTGCAGCCGCAAGTATGTCGTTCATCTGGCGCGTACGGCTCACGTACATCGAACCCTCTTCGTTGAAAACAAAGATGAACTCTCGCGCCAGCATAGAGACGAGCGAAACTGCCTTCCCCACTAAAGTTACGTGATTGCCCAGCCTGGAGGTTAGCACTGCCGCTAGTTCGTGAATACTCGTTATGGGACTATCTAGTGGAATCGCAATTGGGTTGCGCGTTTCAATAAAGAGAACGCGCTTGGTGAGGCGAAGCGTACCCCGCCCTTTACCTGGAACAAAGCAGTCAAACGGCAATGCGCCTGCTCCAAACCTATCGAGGGTATAGATCTCGCTTCCCTCCACCACCCTGTTGTACGCATCCACTGCAACTGCGTGCGTTTCGGGCCGCAAGAAGAGATCGACGAACTGAAAACGAGGCAAATGCGCAGTCTCTGGGGTCAGGCGCAGCAGGTGCGCGGTACAGGTCACCTCCAGGTTATCCGGTGAGTAACCCAACAATAGTGAGTAGATGCGTGGTAGTATAAATTGAAAAAGATCAGACAGGGTCTGATCTGGATGTTCTGCACAGAAGTCGCGGCAATATCCAAGAAGGATGTCCGCAGTATTTCGCGCTTCATTCTGACAGCAGCCTGGCACGATCTGTCGCACTGCTTCGTCAAAACCCCACCCCAGCATCTCAAGCATTCCCTGGCTAACATCGGAGAGCTTAAGTGCATGGACAATTCGATCACTGGAACCGGTGTAGACCAGCCCCCGCCATCCCCAGGCTTCGGTTACCGAATCGACGAAGGCCTGCTCACCCATATTTGAGCCAGACGCCAGGCGGTGGATGGGCACTCCATAACGGACGTACTCGTGGCGCGATGGAAATGTCTCGCTACCGAAAAGTGTCGAAAGTTCACCCGCAGCAGACCAGAGAGATTTGGTGGTACCGTCGTTGTGAGCCATAGGCACAAATCGACCTGGACCAGGAAGACGAACGGGCGATTTGGCAAAATAGTCAGTGTCGTGTACACCCACCACCATTTTGCCGCCCAAACCGTTACGGTCAAGGACTTGCCGCAGGACAGCCTTCATAGGTTCGTCCCAAAAAACTGTTTGGCCAAGGGCCAAAAAGGGCGTATTGGGAAATGCTGCTCGCAGTTCTGCAGCCACTGTTGCCACAGAACGGTTTGAGCCAGAACGAATCATGCGGTTAAGCTCCAATTAGTTTCGGCGTGCAAAGTTCGTTACGCGTCGGCTCACCGACTAGTTCCGTTTAGATTTACGGTCTCTGCCGGGTATTTCAATTGGGCAGGTGCCTTACGCGGCAGAAAAAGGTATAGATACCAAAAGGTGCCGTTTAGGCCCGCAAACAGAAGGCGTATGACGGGACTAATGTTAAGATGGGAAAACATCCCCTCAATTAAGCCCGCGAAAACAAGCATCGGAAGAACTCCCAATACCATCTGTATAGCATCGTAGCCAGCCCGCTTAAACGAATCTACCCAAGTATAACAGCCTGGAAGAAGCATACCCACAGCCAGTCTAAAGCCCGCTGCACCGCAGATAAATATTGATGTGAGTTCGGCAATTCCGTGAGGTAGTATACCGGGCCATAGCGAGCCGTTTTTGTGAACTTGCGTTACTAGCGCGGTCAAAGCACCCAACACTGCGCCATTCTGGAATAGCATTGCAAAAGTGGGAATGCCTCCAAGAATTCCACCCAAAAAGACCATTATGCTTACGGTGATATTGTGTGTCATGAGCTCACCGGAAAACAGGGCAGAAGCGGGTGAGGAGACTTTACCGCTCTTCCATACCTTCACCGAACTGGCAAACTGCCGCGGAATAAAGTTGGAAGTGAGGGCGGGGTGATGCATTACGAGCCAATAGGAATAAAATGCTGAGAGAATGCTCAAACCTAGCGCAACCAGAAAGTAACGGTACTGCTTCTGTATAAGGCAGGGAAAATCGTAAGCGTAGAACTGCCAAACGGATTGAAGAGGATTCTCGCTGCGATGCCCGGTGAAGATTTGTGCTTGGGCTCGCGCAGTGAGGTAGTTAAGATGTTCCACCAGGTCCGGGCTCAGGCTGCGCGTACGTGCCATGGCGAGGTCTGAGGACACCCGTCGGTAAAGCGGCGTAATATCCTTCAGTTCCTCACGGCTCAACCTTCTCAGGCCATCCGTTGTAGAGGCCCTGTCAAGAAGTGAGGAAAGCCGTTCCCACCCTGCGTGTTTCATCTCAACAAACTGCCGTTCTGTCATGTTACATTATAGCACCGGGTGAACGGCGGCACAATTGTAGCAAAAAGCGCCGCCGTTGCGTTGAGATTGAGCGCTTAAGTACCAGAATGCCAGGAAGCCAGGTATTCAGCCTGCTCCGCAGTGAGGGTATCAATCTCGATGCCCATGCTCACCAGCTTAAGCCGAGCGATTTCCGAGTCGATATCGCGCGGAACGCCGTAAACCGACTTCTCCATATTAACGGCATTGTTCTTCATGTATTCTGCGCACAGCGCCTGGTTTGCAAATGACATATCCATTACTGACGCGGGATGCCCCTCCGCTGCCGCCAGGTTAATAAGCCTTCCTTCTCCTAACAGGTACACCCTACGACCATTGGATAGCGTAAACTCTTCTACGAAATCACGCACGATTCGCCGTGATTGGGCCTGCGCCTCGAGCGTAGGGATATCGATCTCGACGTTGAAGTGGCCAGAGTTCGAGATAATGGCACCGTCCTTCATCACGCTGAAATGCTCACCACGAAGCACATGCATGTCACCGGTTAACGTGCAGAAGAAGTCACCGACCTTAGCGGCATCGGCCATCGCCATGACGCTGTAGCCATCCATCACTGCTTCTAATGCACGCACCGGGTCAACCTCGCATACGATGACCTGTGCTCCTAGCCCTCTCGCACGCATTGCCACCCCACGACCGCACCAACCATAACCAGCTACTACAAACTTGCTACCGGCAATTAACCTGTTGGTAGCTCGCAGTATACCGTCGATTGTTGACTGCCCGGTACCGTACCGGTTATCGAAGAGGTGCTTAGTGTCAGCATCATTAACCGCCATGATTGGATATGCCAGCACACCCTCGGCGGCCATTGCCCGGAGGCGGATAACGCCGGTAGTAGTCTCTTCAGTACCGCCTATGATACCAGGAATGAGGTCCTTGCGATCGCTGTGTATGATACCTACCGTATCGGCGCCATCATCCATTGTAAACTGTGGTTTTGCATCCAGTACGGCGTTAATGTGCCTGTAGTACGTTTCATGGTCCTCACCCTTAATTGCGAAGGTGGGAATACCGTAATGATGAACGAGTGCGGCTGCCACATCATCCTGCGTAGAGAGCGGGTTTGAGGCACACAGGTACACATTTGCGCCGCCTGCCTTTAATGTAATAGCCAGGTTTGCTGTCTCGGTAGTGACGTGCAAACACGCAGCCGCCGTTAGACCCTGCAGCGGCTTTTCCCTCAGGAACCGCTCCTTTATCTGCCTCAGAACGGGCATTTCCATCTCAGCCCATTCAATGCGCAGCTTGCCTTTATCGGCTTGTGTGATATCACGCACATCGTGCGGTATCGTAGCGATTGTACTCAATTAGCTTCTCCTGTAGATTGCGACACAACGGTTGCTACTGGCAACAACGACGGGAATAACAGACGGCTCTGCTTGCTCTGTTCCCACTCTAGCCAGTCTTCAACCGCGCCCCTGCCGCTTTTGTCTGGTATGTACTCTTGCAGTTCGCGCTCTAGTTCTTGCAGCATCTTTTCTTGCTGCGCCCTATATTCCGCAACTAGTTCAGTGGGCGACAGCGGAAGATAGAGCGTCTTAGCCCCAGGTTCTGCGCGGAGCCGACGCACTGTTCCGCGATCTTCCATACGCTGCAGTACCTCATAAATTTTTGCGGTGGGTACAGCAGCCTCACGTGCGGCGCGATACCCCGTGGCAGGTGCACGCCTTAGCAGCGCAGTATAGGTCCTTACCTCATACTCGCTCCAGCCTAATTGTCGAAGAGCGTCAAGCATGTTCATACATCCTCAAGCACAGTATACACTACGCCGGTAGTTAATACTACACTAGTGAGGCGTAACTGGCATAAAACTCTTGCCGCACGCAGCAGGACGGCAGTAATCGCTATTTAGTGGCAGACAGACAGATCGCGCGAGGGCACGAATCGGATTGATGACAAAGGCTTAAAGCGAGGGTAGGGTGAAGCAGCACTATGCGTCGCTAGCCATTTAATGACTGCCGCAACCTGATTGACTGCGAATGGGGCCCAGTTCCTGGAAGAAATGGGAGGAGTGTGACATCGAAACATTACTAGCGGGCCTAGAGGTAATCCTCGTTCGGTGAGAACGCACGATTGCACCGCCAGCATGTTTCGGCGTCTGCGGGACAAAGGGTATTGCAGCGAGGGCATTTATGTATTTTGATAGGAAACTTTCCGCATTGTAAACAACGGTTACTGTCGGCATAAACCAGGGCACCGCAGTGCTGGCAAGCCGTTGGCTCATTGGGGTGGTGATTTTTTTTGTGCGAAGGGTCCGCCACCGCAGTATTCCTGTTTATAGCGCTGATTTTGGGCGTGTAACTGCTCGCCAATAGATCCGAAAAGAACCAAACACCAGTATACTTGCCAAAGCGGCCCACAACAGAGCCCACACAATAGCCGGGATGTGGGATACTGCAGCCATGTTTGCTGCGTCATTATCGCCAAGATGATTAGTCGTTATCACCAATAGAGTTACCAGATCGTTAAGGGCATCAAGCCCGCACTCCACGGCGATAAATATGGCAACGAACTGCGCCGCTCGATCTGGCAGGTACCTTGCTAGAAGGCCCATGATTACCGCAATGAGGACGCCCATTACCGGTGTGAACAGGCCGCTTACTGCGGGATTGTGACACCACACCAGGGTCACTACAAGAGCGTAGCCTGCCATAAATCGCAATATAGACTTGCCTGCCGTTTTTGCCCGAAGCCTGCCGAGCTGCAGCAGCATTGCACCAAAAAGCGCTGCCCCCAGGTAACCGGCCGGGTTAATAATCCAATCTGCCCACCAGGTAGCCCTGATCAATGTAACGCCGCTGGCGTTAGGGTTCAACCGGATACCTTCTACTGCACTGCCGGTAAGGGTGGCCGCTAAAGCGTGCCCGCTTTCATGCACGAGTGTAACAAACAGCCGCACCGGGTAGAGAACAAATTGACTGTATGGTATCCACATCATTACCAACACCAGTACCACAGCCCCTAACAGCATCCGTCTGGCAGTGGTCTGCGATGTACCGCGCTGGTCCAAAGTAGAAACCGGCTGAATAACAGGATCCATCTTAAGTCTCCTTATACTCTTCCCGATACGACTAACAACGACCGGCCGTTATCCGGCGCACAGGTGGCAGGCTTACACCACTTTGGCTATTCGGGCTACTGCTTCCTGAATTCGCTCGCCATTTTTATCGCCCATCACTGTGAGTGACATGCGAACAAACCCTTCGCCATGTTCACCATAACCGCTGCCGGGTATCACGTTGACGTCCGCCTTTTCCAGAAGCAACCGTGCAAATGTAGCGCTTGTGTAGCCCTCTGGAACGCGGGCCCAGATATAGATGGCGGCCTCCGGTGACTTTACGTTCCAGCCAAGTTCATTGAGGCCCGTCACCAGAATGTCGCGGCGACGCCGATAGAGTTCCAGCGTGGTACGGTTGTCCGTATGCAGTAGTGCGTGCGCAGCAGCTAATGACACTGCGGGAAACTGCTTGCTGTCTAGATTGCTCTTAAGCTTGTTAAGTGTTGCAATCGCCTCAGAACTGCCAACGGCGAATCCAATGCGCCAGCCTGTCATGTTATACATTTTGGATAGCGAATGCAGCTCTATCGCCACGTCCTTCGCACCCTCTACCTGAAGGACGGATGGTGGAGCTACATCATAGTAGACATCGGCATAGGCGGCATCATTCACCAGCAACAGATTGTGCTTGCGCGCAAACTCCACAGCATCCCGGTAAAATTCCAGTGTGGCCGTAGCGCCGGTTGGATTATTTGGGTAGTTTAACCAGAGGATTTTTGCGCGTTTAAGTACCTCCGCAGGAATTGCAGAGAGGTCTGGCAGGAAATTGTTCTCCTCTAGCAGGGGCATCAAATAGGGCTCACCACCTGCCAGAAGTGTGTTAACCTTGTAAACAGTGTAGGCAGGATCTGGACAGAGCGTAACATCACCGGTATCAATGTACGACCATGCCAGATGGGCCAGTCCCTCTTTGCTGCCAATGAGTAGCATCGCTTCCGTCATGGGATCTACATCCACATCAAACCGGCGCTTCATCCATTTGGCTGCCGCCTCCAAAAATGGCTCCCAGCCAGCATTGGTCTCGTCGTACCGGTGCGTGGATGGATCCTGAGCCGCTTTATTGAGTGCCTCTATGATGTTGGATGGCGTCGGTTGATCAGGATCACCTATGCCCAGGTCGATAATATCGCGCCCTTCGGCGATCGCCTTCCTCTTAATTGCAGAAATCTCGCCAAACAGGTAAGGTGGTATCAGATCCAGCCTACGAGAACGTTCAATCAAAAGCTCTTCTCCTATTAATAAAAATCTGATAGGAATTGTACCAGAGAGATAGAAACACGACAACTGCCAATACCGCTTGAAACCGAACCGGCAGAAGATTCGCCTTGTTTCAAACAATGCTGGAGCGTGCAGGTAGGGGGATACGCTCTGCGCGACAATCAGCTAGATTGAGGTTATGTGCGCGAGCCCAATTAACCAGTACCCGCTAAGTACTGCTCGTCACTCACCTTCTCCATCCACTCCACCACATTACCGTTCAGGTTCTCCTGTATGGCGATATGCGTCATTGCGGCCGTTGGCGTAGCTCCATGCCAGTGCTTCTCACCCGGTGGAAACCAGACAACGTCGCCGACGCGGATCTCCTCAACAGGGCCACCTTCGCGCTGTGCCCAGCCACAGCCAGCAGTTACTATGAGCGTCTGTCCAAGTGGATGGGTGTGCCATGCCGTCCGTGCGCCGCGCTCAAAGGTGACGCTCGCACCGACAACGCGCGCAGGTTGATCAGGCTGAAATAGCTTGGTTACAGTTACCGCGCCCGTAAAATAGTCCCTGGAACCGCCGTCGGTTGTCATCGAACTGTTTCTCAAAATATCCATGATAATCCTCTAGAAGGTCTAGATCATTCCGCACACTGTGTTGGTACAGATTTGACTCAAGTGGCCCTCCATTTAATTAACGCGTCTGCCACCATGGGGAGTTTCGTGTAGAGAAATCATTCACCATGCTGTGAGGAAACGAGTGTCTTGCGCACGGAACACAATCACGCCACAGCAGACGAGCGGTGTTAGCCCTATTCAATGAACTAGATGGTGCTAGCTGGATCAGCCTAACCGCCATGCCAATCTTGAAGGGCTATAAGTGGGCAATGCTGCCATCCGCACGTGGTGGCCGGGAGACACTAGCCTTTGCATATCCGTATTCACAGCTTCGCGAGATACTGAGCAACTGCGCCTCTTCGTTGTAACCAATCTCGCCCGTGTAGCTTAGGCAAGGCAAGGTTGCCAGCGTGTTGTCGGTGTACCAGGTGTACTTCTCGGTAAGTTTGGTGGCGCTGTCTCTCACCTGGCTCAACTTGTCGCCGTTGTCGTAGCTGTAGGAACCGTCATGCACGGTGACACCGTTGGTTATCACCAGCGCTGTCTTGCGGTGTTTATCGGCTCTGCGCCGGGCGATGTCTGATCAACCATCCTTTTAGTGCCTTCAATTTTTCCACGTCATAGGTCGCAATAACGAACAGTTAAGAGTGGATGACGTGCAGGTAATTTAACCAGCAGAAATTCTACTGGGGCTGCATTAATACAGCCTGCAAACTACGCCTAATTACAAACCTAGGACAGGCACCAACTCACACCTTCATTATTACAAATAGTTTTCTAACATACAATCCCCAATTATCAATAAATCAATAAATCAATAAATTTAAATTAAGATTATCCACCGGAACTGTCAACCCTCACCAAAGCATGCTGCGCCGCCGTCCACGGCTCCAGCCCACCGCACTGGCAGAACCTCATCCCATGACCTGCGGTCATTCCCCTCTCCCTCCCAGTCGCTGTCGCTCCTTCGAGAGAGGCGCGCAATACCGCAAGGTTGCTTACTGTAAGCAGCACCACCAAGCCCCTCTGCTACCCCTCGTTCAACGAGCGTAGCGAGTGCCCGGGAGAGGGGTGGGCGCGACAGCGACCGGGGTGAGGTTACGCGGTGCGAGCACCCCCCACCTATCCCAACTCTGCCTCCGTCGTCACCGTCTGTCCCCCAACCTTCAGCGGGAGTCGCCATTTGTATGCGCACGCTGATGGGGTTGTTTGGCTTTTTGCTTGGCGATTTCAGATTGCAGCCAGTGCACGTCGTGGTCATACTTTACCGTCCACATTTGCGTCATAACTGAAAAAAGATGAGGGCGGTCGGCATAAACGTGATGGCCCTGTTTTAGAGCCTTGAGGCCTAGCCCCGGATGCCCGGCTCCTTCAAAATCACCGTCGCCCGCAAACAGAATGTAGTTTGCCAGGAAATCTGTGGAACCGAACATTTTAGCGTTGGTATAGCACCGATAGATGGACTGATACAGGCTAGAGACCTGTTCAGGGTTGAACTTATTTAACACTTGCCCGGCTTCATTGTACCTCGAGAGATCGTATCCGTACCACACCCAAGCAATGTGCCAGTTTTTTGCTTTGGCAATCACAGCCCTGTCTAAATTGAGGTTCTTGGCTTCGATTCTGAATGCGATGGCTGATGTCTTGTTATCATCTTCATCCGGATAGTAGAATGATCTGTTCCCATCAGAACGCGCAATCGCGTACATTAATGTGATCCCAGGATCCTTAGGGGACATGTGGTACGCACGCCGTAGCCTGTTAATACCGAAGGGAACGTACGCTCCCCAGCGCGGTACGCGTAGGCCCTTAACTGAGTCCGGAACATATTTTGGCAGGATTACTGTCCACTTGGAAAGCAATCCTGTTTCGCAATACCGTGCGAAACCGTAGGCTGCCAACAGCTGCGCCGAATGCGGCCTGTGCACAGACTCTTTTTCTAAGTACGGTAAGGCGTACCGCAGAAGGTTTGCGTCTTGTGCGTGCAGAATGATATCACAAAGCGTACGTGCATTTGATCGGTTCGCGTCAATCTGGTGGTCCATCTGCGATACTGTCGTGAATGAATTCCAATGAGGTGTGATAAGAACTGGTAAACCCTGAAGCTGCAGCAATAGCAATATTGTCAGAATAGGCCGCATGGCCGTAACATTTCTCCTTCATATCCGTTGTGCTGGCAGTCTACAGGCTACCAACACAACTCACTAGCTAAGGATTTTCAAGATCGAAACCGAGCGGCATTGGCATACCGGGATCCTGGTCAACCGGCGTAACCTGCCATGGCTCGTATGAAGGGACCGTCGCCGGTCCGTTTACCACCTTCCATTCTAACTCCGGCTGCGATACCGGTCCGTCATCCGTTGTCTCCCGCCAAGCAATCGCGTCTGGCCACTCAACCAATTGATTTATGAACTCCCCACCTGTGTTGAATTTGCAGAATATTGGCACAGATACGCAATCAAGCGGTGACCAGAGACGGACACATATACGCCAGTCCGTAAATCAACAAGGCAATTTGCCGATGAATGTCCCATGTTTTTAGGAGTTCTGAGGCCGATAATAGCTTTTTATAACATTGCCAATGTCAACGAAGCAGGAAAAGCTCCTCATCGTCCGCAATCCTCGTTTCATTACTCTAGAAATATCCACTTCGGCTCTTCGCCGGTTGTTATTGAATCAGTCGTACCTTGTGAATACATCCTTTCAATGCTGATAGAGTAACAGTTAAGACAGGTAATGTGACGCCCATACGCGTAGGTAGTCACCAGTTTTACGGATGTCGCCTTGCAGAGGCGACAGTGAGCAGATATGAAAGGGAGTGTTACAGGCAGGTAACAGTACCTGCAAAAAAACCAGCAGACTATACAAACAGACTTATTAAATAACTTCTACAAGTGCTTCAAAGCACTTATAAACCGATTATAGCAGGACACTTCATTACTGTCAAGTAAATTTGAAAACTATTTGAAACTTTCTTATAAATATCTCTACTCTCACCCATTGCGAGACCCCTCTGCACCCCTCGTGCCCGGAACCTCACCCCATGACCTGCGGTCATTCCCCTCTCCCTCCCAGTCGCTAGCGCTCCTTCGGGAGAGGGGCACAATGCAGCAACGTTGCTCACCGTGCGCAGCACCAGCAAGCCCCTCCGCTACCCCTCGCTCAACGAGCGTAGCGAGTGCCTGGGAGAGGGGTGGGCGCGACAGCGGCCGGGGTGAGGTCACGCGGTGCGAGCACCCCCACCTATCCCAACTCTGCCTCCGTCGTCACCGTCTGTCCCCCAACCTTCAGCGGGAGTCGCCATTTGTATGCGCACGCTTATGGGGTTGTCTGGCTTTGTGCTTTGCGATTTCGGATTCCAGCCAGTGCACGTCGTGGTCATACTTTACCGTCCACATTTGCGTCATAACTGGAAAAAGATGAGGGCGGTCGGCATAAACGTGATAGCCCTGTTTCAAAGCCTTGAGGCCTAGCCCCGGATGCCCGGCGCTCTCGAAATCATAGTCGTGAAAAAATAGAATGCGGGCTGCAAGGTAATCCTTGGAACCGAACAACTTGGCGTTCGTATAGCACCGATAGATGGACTGATATAGGCTAGAGATCTGTTCAGTGTTGAACTTCTTTAACACTGATCCGTTTAGAGCATAGGTCGAGAGAGTGACACCGTACCATTCCCAGGCAATTCGCCAGTTTTTTGCGTTGGCAATCACTGCCCTATCGAAATTGAGGTTCTTCGCTGCGATCCTGAATGTGATGGCTGATGTCTTGGTATCATCTTCATTGGGATCGTAAAATGATCTGTTTCTATCAGAACGCGCGATCGCGTACATTAATGTGATCCCAGGATCCTCCGGGGACATGTGGTACGCACGCCGTAGCCTGTTAATACCGAAGGGAACGTACGCTCCCCAGCGCGGTACGCGTAGGCCCTTAACTGCGTCCGGAACATATTTTGGCAGGATTACT